>NZ_JAECVY010000040.1:0-5434 GCF_016055075.1 Thermoactinomyces sp. CICC 10522
GCGTTCATCCTGAGCCAGGATCAAACTCTCCGATAAAGATTTAAGCTCAAAAAGAATCAACAGGTCATGCTTCACTCTTTAGTTTTCAAGGAACACATCGAAATTCTTTTTTCTCAACCGCGTTTCGCAGCGACAAAATAGATAATAACAAGATAAAATAAAGGTGTCAACACTTTTTTTAATAAAACCAATCTCTTTTCCACATCTTACTTTCAAGAAATGTTACAAAGACGGTTCTCCCCATCGAAATGCTCTCTGTATTCCTGTCTCCAGTCAAAATAAACGAACGATCCTACACGTATTCCAAAATATTATTCGTGTTTTTTACAGATACCCATTGATTTCTGTTTTTTGGTTTGATATAGTATCTAGGGTTTTGCAGGAGATGAGAAGTCAAGTTTTTCTTTCGAAAAAAGCCAAAGTTAAGGATAGAACATCCATGCCACTATGGAGGGATCCGAATGAAAACGAAATATGACGTCATCGTCGTCGGTGCCGGACCTGCAGGAATTTTCACCTGTTACGAGCTTAGTTTAAAAATGCCGGAGGCCAAAGTCCTGTTGATCGATAAGGGGCACGACATCTATTCGCGAAATTGTCCTATTTTACAGAAAAAAATTCAAAAATGCCCTCCTCCAGCGGGCAAAAAAGACTTCGCCGGATGTGTACCCGCTTGTTCCATCACCAACGGGTTTGGAGGAGCAGGAGCTTATTCTGATGGGAAATTTAATATCACCAGCGAATTTGGCGGATGGATGACCGATTACCTCTCAACGGATACTGTACTCGACTTAATCCACTATGTAGATCAAATCAATTTGCAACACGGCGCCACTGACACGATTACCGACCCCTTGACCGAAAAAGTCAAGGAAATCGAAAAACGGGCTTATTCCGCCGGCCTCAAACTCCTCCGGGCACAAGTCCGCCATCTCGGAACAGAACAAAACCTTAAGATCCTGGCCAGCATTTACGAATATCTGAATGGCAAAATCGACATGATGTATAAGACGGAAGTTCTCGATCTCATCACGGAGCGAATCGAAGGCAGACATCATGCGGTGGGAGTCGAGTTAAAGGACGGAACACAAATTTTTTCCAAACAGATCGTGATAGTGCCCGGGCGCGATGGTTCAGCCTGGCTGGCAAAACTTTTGCGGAAGCGTCGTGTGAAAATGTCTGCCAACCAGGTGGATATCGGTGTCCGGGTAGAAACAAGCAACATTGTCATGGAAGAGATTAACCAGCATTTGTATGAAGGCAAATTTATTTTTAATACCTCAGTCGGAACCCGGGTTCGCACTTTTTGCAGCAACCCATCCGGTCATGTTGTCGTCGAAAACCATTCTGGCATCATGCTGGCAAACGGTCATGCGTACAAAGATCCCAAACTCGGCAGCGAAAATACAAATTTCGCACTACTCGTTTCCCATAAATTCGATGATCCCTTTGATCAGCCGACCGAATACGCCCATGAAGTGTCACGTTTGGCCAATCAGCTCTCCAACGGCAGCGTCATTGTCCAAAAATACGGCGATATACTGAAAGGAAGACGTTCAACTCCAAAGAGAATAAAAGAAGGATTTATCACTCCCACTTTGAAAGAAGCCGTTCCGGGAGACCTTGGTCTGGTCCTCCCCTACAACACGATGAAAAGCCTGATTGAAATGGTTGAGGCATTGGATAAGGTAACGCCAGGGATCGCATCGGAACACACACTGTTTTACGGAGTAGAAGCAAAATTCTACTCTGCCCGTCCAAAACTGAATGAACACTTTGAATCGGAAATTTCCGGACTCTATTTAGGGGGAGACGGAGCCGGAATCACCAGAGGACTTGCTCAGGCAAGTGCATGTGGCGTCTGGATTGCCCGCTCCATTATCACCAAAATGAAAAAAGGCGAATAATAAATGAAAACACCTCCGAATGGAATTACCATCAGGAGGTGTTTTTCGTATTATCGTGTTGCTTTATGGTTCCCGGCAATGGAGTAACCGGAGACCCGGGTTCCAATTAACGGGAACGATTCGAAGTTTAGAATCTAAACAGGGATGCTTTTCCCTTTATTGCGAACAGACAGAATATAGAGAGCGACCCCTAACAAAATGGCAACAAGTGCAAATACCATATTGATCGGATACTCAGTCGCAGTTTTGGGCAGTTGTCCTCCTTGCGGGGGTTGATGGCTGCCACCTCCCGGATTGTTCGTACCCGGTTGGTTTCCACCAGGATTGTTCCCTCCCGGATTGTTTCCTCCTGGATTGTTTCCACCAGGATTGTTCCCTCCTGGTTGATCACCGCCACCAGGTTGGCCAGGCTGACCGGGATTTTGGCATTTCACTCCCAGGTCGACATTAACAAGAACAACCTGACCGACGAGATGCGCACCAACCAACAGTTTCACTTTGACTACATAATAAGCACTTGCTTTGGGATGATATTCGATTTTAAACTCTTTATCTCCTTGACCAGGCTCGAAGACTCCGGATTTCACCAGTTTTCCCTGGCTGATGTCGGCTTCCTTGTTTGGAAGCTCGTAAATCTCGTAAGGAACCGTCGCTTTCAGATCAGTCCCCACAACGGCCAATAATTTTGCCAAGCTTTTCACAGTGACTTTCAGCACGATTGAATCGCAATCCGCCTTAACTTTAACCACATTTAAAAGGTTTGCTTTGGCAAAGAGTTTCAACTGCGCATCCAAGTTCACATTGACTGCCGCAGCAGACGAAACGGCCGGAAACACACTAAATGCCAACAAGAAGACAGCAAACAACACAGACAACAATGGTTTCGATTTTTTTACCATTATGTATCCCTCCTTTTGTGATAATATCTTTCCACAACTGTTTCAATTTTCCTTCTCTGAGATTTATTATATAAGCCCCAAAAAAATACAATTCATAATTTGTACAAATTTTGTTTCACTAAATACACCCAACATACGGTGGTTCATTTAAGTCTGACGAGCAGGTCATATCGCGTCTTCATACTCCTTAAACCTTGACTTCGCCAAACAGGCAAAGTCCGTTGTTTGATGAAGTTTCGGATTTTCAGGCAATATCATCCCATCAAAAATACATTTAGTTGATTCCTTGTACTATGGCCAAATAGATGCTCGAAAATGCGGTATGATTCGGCGAGTGAGTGTAGGAAAAAGAAGTGCTTATTTCTGTGAGGCGGAAGAAGAAAGAGCGAAGGGGCTATTTTGATGGTTAGTCCCGAGACTGCTGACAAAGAAAGCAGGATGACAATCTTGTGTGTCAAAAAAATTAGTTTAGAACAGAGTCAAAATCCCACTCCAATCGAGAAGGCACTATTGAATTGGTTAAAAAAGCGAGGTGAAACCAGATGAAAGTGACAGATTATTCTCGGATTGCAGACCGATATGACCAAAATCCATACCGACGACAAATCGGACCTGATGAGAACTTGAAGCGATATTTTGCTCAGCATCCTGATCGAGAATTTCGCGTTTTGGACTTAGCATGCGGTACGGGATTATATTTGCAAAAACAATTACATGCCTTTGCATCGGTGTCGGTTGAATGGTACGGGTTAGATGCATCGCAAGCCATGTTGAATCAAGCGAAAAGGAGGGTTCCAAACGTCCGGCTGATTCAAGGATTGGCTGAAGAAATGCCATACGAACCGGAGAGCTTTGATGTAATAGTGAACCATTATGCTTTTCATCATTTCGCTGAAAAATCGAGGGTACTGGATGAGGTCACTCGTATATTGAAGAAAAACGGCATGTACAAGATGCACAACATCTCCATCCATGAAATGCGGCAATGGTGGGTGTATCAATACTTCCCTTCAGCGTATTTTGAGGATTTGAAGAGATTTTGGCCAAAAGATCTGATTTATCGTGAATTATCCGTAAGAGGTTTTCAAGTTGAACTGGACATCCGTTATAGAATGACTTCTATGCCGTTGACCGAATGTATGCAACATACTCGCAATCGGGATATTTCTGTATTGACGTTAATTGATGAAAAAGACTATCAGGCAGGGGTGGAAAGATTGGAAACGGAGTTAAACCGCGATTCCGAAGCCAGCATCATCAATGATTTTGCTGAACTGCACTTGATTGCTGTGAAATAATAGGATCTACCCGATTCATCCGATAGGTGGCTCTTGTCCTGTAGATAGTTTGATCAAATTTTATACAACTTCTATTTTCTCCTTTTTTTAAAATCCATTGACAAACCCAGAAGAAATAAACCGCTGGGTTTGTCAATGGCCTCAGGCTATTCCGACAGATACCCCTCTTTTATAATTTCATTTCTAACTTGAATTATGTCATTCCATTCCAGCAGGGAGAATATCGCCTTCCGGGTACATCTTTCACCCCACAGACTGTGCCCATGCCGGGCGCACGAAAAAAGAGGAGAACACCAATCGGCATTCTCCTCTTAACGATTGATTGGAGCGGAAGACGGGATTCGAACCCGCGACCCTCGCCTTGGCAAGGCGATGCTCTACCCCTGAGCCACTTCCGCACTAATGGGGCGATCGGTGGGAATCGAACCCACGAATGCCGGAGCCACAATCCGGTGCGTTAACCACTTCGCCACGACCGCCATCAACAAAAATTTTTTAAGAACAGTGGAGCTTCCTACCAGGCTCGAACTGGTGACCTCTTCCTTACCATGGAAGCGCTCTGCCAACTGAGCTAAGGAAGCATTTTCTGGCTCCTCAGGCAGGACTCGAACCTGCAACCTACCGGTTAACAGCCGGGTGCTCTACCATTGAGCTACTGAGGAACATGGAGCGGGTGAAGGGAATCGAACCCTCGCATTCGGCTTGGAAGGCCGATGTTCTACCACTGAACTACACCCGCTTATTGGTGCGGTCGGCGAGACTCGAACTCGCACGGCCAGGGGCCACTACCCCCTCAAGATAGCGTGTCTGCCAATTCCACCACGACCGCAAACCATGGTGAGCCATGAAGGACTCGAACCTTCGACACCCTGATTAAAAGTCAGGTGCTCTACCAACTGAGCTAATGGCTCAAAATTTGAACTGGTGGAGGGAGTAGGATTCGAACCTACGAAGGCAATGCCAGCGGATTTACAGTCCGCCCCAGTTGGCCACTTTGGTATCCCTCCAAAACGCTCAATTATCTCTTTCACAGATCTTAATGTTAACATATTGGATAAAAAAAAGCAAGTATTTTTTTCGATACTCGATGAAAACCGGCATTCTGATCCTGCGAAGCAAACCTTCCGGCATTCACAAAGAACCATTTAATTGATCACAAAAAAACCCATCTCGATTGAGATGGGTTTTTTTTGTGCCTGGCAACGACCTACTCTCCCAGGGGTGAACCCCGAGTACCATCGGCGCTGGAGGGCTTAACTTCCGTGTTCGGGATGGGAACGGGTGGATCCCCTCCGCTATCATCACCAGACAGGTGGCGTGCCCTGGAAGA
>NZ_JAECVY010000041.1:0-5421 GCF_016055075.1 Thermoactinomyces sp. CICC 10522
GAGTGGAGTTTACGGGGAACCTTCAAAGGCTAAATGAGGCACCGGGGTGGGTCAATTTTAAACCGGCTGAAGTGGGTCAATTTAATCCCGGCGTTGACATTTATCTTGAAATCCTCCTCTTCCCCTCGCCAACCCAGCAAATGCGCTAAGGAAACAATCAACTCCGTATTTTGGCTGATCAAGGCTGAATATAAATCGCCATAATGATTGGCAGTCCCTTTGAAACAGGTTTCCCCCTTTTCATAGCGAGGATGGCTTGGAACGTTCAACGGTTCAGCGAGAATATACAATTCAAAGTATCTTCCAGCCTTGTATAATTGTTGTTTATAGCCGATTACATCATTCTCCAATATTAATTTTTTTATCGCAGTGGTATAACACAGAAAGGAGAGATAATCTAACGTCCCCCAATTACCTACGGAATTTTCAGCTAAATCTTCTACCTCAAACTGATATGCATCTTCATTTTCACAAACGACATCTTTAAACCACTGTCTAACATCCTGAGACATATCATTTCCTCCTATCAGGCCATACTTATGAAGTTTTTGATAGTATCAGAGCGAATTGGACACCATTTTGAGACACTTAAAAATGTTCCCCTTAGTACATGAAAAAACGCCAAAACCGCTATTTCAATGAAGCGATTCGGCGCTTTGGTTTGAGGTGTATAACATCTAGGTTAATATAGATTGTCTAAAATCCTTCTTATTCTTCTACCCATTGTTTCGTTTTCATGTTAAAACGCTTCCCACCATCATGGAATTGCAGGTAGCAGGGAACAGGAAATGAATCTCCCCCTGCTTCTAAAAACCGATCCGAAAACCACTCGTACAAATATTTTTCAGCGTATTCGTCAAATTCTTCGATTTCATCATCATCAAGTTCATTTGGATCGAAGTAACGAACGGAAGAGAAGCTAAACTCTAGATCTTGTAACTTGGTCTCATAAATTGGATGATTCGATGAATCGATGGAAATCGAGTGGGACCCTTTCATGGGTATTGGACGTATTCCATAGAATCCCTCATATCCTTCTACAAGAAATAAGATCCATTGTGTATCAGGATGATAAGGGAATTGAAGTACTTCATGCAAACGTTCAATTGTTCCATCTTTTTCTTCGTTATAACTCTTTTCAATTGCTTGTTTCCATTCTTGACTCATTTCTTCCCTCCTAACGATTGTCCTTTCCACCACCCCATAATGATCTTCCACCCGTATGGGGTTGTCCTAACTGATGAACCTTTTGATCAACTAGTTGTATTTCACCAGGAGTCTCTGTATGATGCCAAACAAAGCCAATTGGGGTTACTCCTTCTTTAATATCTTGAATATTAGCATCAAGGAACTTTTGCTTCAAGGCAGGATCACTTTCAATTTTTTTCGTAAGGTCTGGCAACCCTTTTGCATCTTTTAGTTCGTCAATGTCGTTTTCAGTAAGCTCCTTTTTTAATGCAGGAAAGTGATTAAAAAAAGCGTTCAACTTTTGTTTACCAGGTCCATTCCCGTTCCCATATTTTATTGCATTGATCATTCCGTCATTGATATTTTGTTTAAGTTTGGGATCCACCTGAATCTTGTTATACACTTCTTTATTCAACTTCCTAAATTGAACTCTATCTCCCTTATACCAATCAGCTTTTTCTAATTTACCATCATACACAGTCCACTTTCTAAAATCCGGAAAACCATCTTTTGATATCGGGATTTGAACAGGTTTTCCGTTAATCATGACAGGCTTATCAGGAAATTCTTTTCCATAATATTTCGGATCAACAGAAACAAATTCTTTTTTATTTCCTTCAATTTCATAAATATACTTTTGTCCATTTTCTTCAACTATCTCTTTAAAGTTGGGGCTAATGGTATCGGGTGGCATTCTCTTTCTTGACTTTTTCGCACTGCCTACACCTGTATCTGGAGAATGAAAACAGTTGGGAAACTGTATAGCAGCAAAATAACCGCGAGTTGGCTGCTTGTAAGAAAAACATTTTTCCGCACTTTTAAAAGCCGATTTGACTTCAAATTTCTCAGCGGATACCGTGATTTTGTTAAACGCTTGGACTACAGCTTCCGGATCAAGGGCAAGAAAACCAGTAGTGATGCTTGCTACGGTGATAACCGAAGCAGCGACTTTGTGGCTGAGAATCCCTTTCCACACTGAGGAAAAAGTGCCTTTCACTTTGGAAACAGCCTGCGGGAAGCGGAGTTTTTGCAATCCTTCTTGGAGTCGGCTGATCCCTTGACCGACACGACCCATTTGCCCTATTTTGGATGCTTTGCTCGCCTTGGAAACTTTGCTCAGCATGGCTGCTTTGCTCAGTTTGCCTAGTTTATCTACCCCTTTTGCTCCGACAAGGGAACCCACCACATAACCTTGCCATTCCGCCCTGCTGCTGGCGTCTCCATGGATGACATCTCGTTTAAACGACTCAGAAATAGTTCGCCAGATGGCCTTTCCAGTTTCAACAGGGTGCAAGATAGATCGCACTGACAATCCCTTTTATCGTTTCGATGGGATGAACGATCATGTAGCCAATCCCCTTGACTGTATCCCACAGGCCTCTCAATATCCCGACTTTAAAACTTATTCTTACAATCAAAGTCGTGAGGATTAATGCCAAGATCCCGTCCAGCCAATCCCCCTGCTTGGCTTTTTCCCATTCACGGTCGGCTGTTTGTTTCAGCCAATTCCAGCCGCTGGAGACCTTTTCCTTTGTCCAATTCACTGCTTTCGCGATCGGCTCGGGAACCCAGTCCCATGAGCCATCTACTTTCTGTGGCTCCGGCCCTTGTTGAACTTTTTCAAAATGATCATTCACATGAGGAACATCAAAGCTGCCCCCACTGGCAAAAACTTGACCACCTCCCAACATACCAAAGCCAACCAAGGTCAAAAGAAAGACGATTACGAATCGATAAAAATATTGATTCATCTCTCCCATTACGGAATATTCATGATCCGTAATGGATTCACCCCTCTCTACCAAAAAGGATTGGATATAGGAGCAAAAAAGACAGACTCGACCTTGGGTCAACTCTGTCCAATAAAAAATGTTGAAACAGTGACTTGGCTTTTAAGCATTTGAAACCAATTATCGCGAAAATTGATTCATTTAAAATAATAAATAAATATACCAGTTTATTTGTAATATGATTCATTTTATTTTTGTCTAAAGAAGTAATTTTTAAGATTATAATATCAACCCAGTATGTTAGGAAATCTGAAGTTTTTGGACGCAATCCGTGAACTTTTTTCGCTAATCGTCTAAACTAATTGGACACCATTTTGAGACACATGAAAATGTGAGGATAAGGGATAGGAAGGAAAACGAAAAGGCAGCCCCTTTTTTCGGCTGCCCTTCACCTCATTCATTGATCAGCTTGGCCAATTTCCTTTCATCCACTTTGGTGATGATGAGTTTGTTGTCTTGGCAGGTGATCAGCACCTGATCCCCCGCTTGTAACCCCATCTGATCCCGATACTCTTTTGGAATCATGACATTTCCGATTCCCGTCACTTTTCTGATTTTCATGGTCATTGTAATTCCTCCTGTCATCCTTTGATCTCTTCTTCAAAAAATAGCCCATTCCATCACTTCCTCTGCCACTTGCTTGGCCATCTGGTGATAAAAAGTCAACGCTCCGGCTTGAATGGCTTTCTGTGCGTTCATGTTGTTCTCTCCTTTATGGTTAAAAAGAGTCCCCCGGGTACTGAGGGACCCGTCAGTCTGTCAAAAAGGCAAATCTGCATCAGAGATATCAATGGGGTTTTCCGCAAAAGGATCTTTGGAACCTGTTCCCTCACGAGAACCCTTCGGCTCCAGGAACTGAACACTCTCGGCCACGACATCCGTCGTATAGACCGTACGCCCTTCCTGATTCTCGTATTTCCCGGTCTGTAAACGGCCATCCACACCAACCAGAGAACCTTTTTTGAGATAGTTGGCGCAGTTTTCGGCCAACTTCCGCCAAGTGACGATATTGATGAAATCCGCTTCCCGTTCGCCGTTTTGGTTCGTGAAGTTGCGATTGACCGCAATGCTGAATCTCGCTACAGCCACACCGCTCGACGTATACCGAAGCTCCGGATCACGAGTGAGACGACCAACAAGAACGACGCTATTGATCATGAACCTGTCCCCTTTACATTTAATTTGTTATGTTTTTATTTAACTTGCAAGTCTATTATAGCAATTTATTTTTTATATGTAAATATAAACATGAATATTTTATCTTTTTATTTAACAAAAATCTCCCGCCTGTAATGGCAGGGGCAGCGATCAAGAAACTTCCTCCAGCTAACGTTCCATTTCCAAGATGTGCTCCATTGTTGTCCTCCTGTTTGTCATGGTGTATCATGGAGGACAGAGGGGAACCGCCATTCCTCTCTGTCCAATCAATCTCAACCTCGGGATAAGGAGAATCGGCGATAAGTCGATTCTCTTTTGTATTTTTGGGCCAAGTCCGGATGCTCCATTTCAAAGGCTTTGGCATCGAATCGAGTCGTCTTCACGTTTTTCCACCGGACTTGATACGTTCCGATGTACCCCTTTTCGTCGAAGGGCCAGCCGGGGATTTGATTTCTTCTTCAAGGGCTTGTCCAGCTTGTGTGCGGCGAATTTCTTGATCTCCTCCAACATGTCTACTGATGGATACTCCACCATCAGCTTCCGGAGATACTGCAAATCCTTCACGTACTGAACCGGGTAATTCTCGATCTGCTCCAGTTCATACAGCATCCGACGCTCTTCCTTGCTGGCCATTTGTTCATCCAGCATCCGCCTCACTTCTTCCCTTGGCAGATGCCGTTCATTTGGAAGTTTGGAGCCATTGGCTGCGCCGTTGGTTGGGGTAAGTCCGAGATACGTGTAAAATATACAGTTTCGGATAGAAAAAACCAGAAAAAAGCCGTTCCTATACTAGGAATCGGCTTTATTTCAATTTGGGCTATTTATAAATAATAAGCCTTATCGGACATTAGAGGTGATAGATCTATGCATAAAAAAGCATGTTTGGCCCGATCCGATCAAGAAGCCATCCTGTGCCGCGGCTGACGTTGAAGGAAACCCCGTTGGCGGCGTGCAGTAGGATGCCCGCGGGGACATCGTCGCTCCTCCTCGCCCACTGCTACTAGGATAACCGGTAGTCGATCTCCTTGACCGCCTCCCCCATGAAAAGAATACTATAACGCAATACATGAGAAAATGCTCTAATACGCTTTAATAAACAATAAATTTACCTTATAATAAAAATAATATGAATTTTATTAATCGCAAATAGGAGTTAGTTAAGTCCGTATAATTGTGTAAAAATGGCAGCTGCGAAAAATAATTGAGCCATGGTGAAATTCCTCGGTTAGAATAGTAGTTGGCAAACATTCCCAAACAAGGAGGGTTTCACAATGGCTCAATACCA
>NZ_JAECVY010000042.1:0-5386 GCF_016055075.1 Thermoactinomyces sp. CICC 10522
GCTTAACCTGCTACGGTTTCTCTCCCGGTGATGCAACTTGACGAATGACCATTTCGTCATTTGCCTTATTCCATATCTTATTTTCAAGGTGCGTTCTCTTCGTTGCGCCGGTCATTGCGGCGACAAGAAATAATATATCACGGGTAACATCATATTGCAACCCTTTTTTTATATTTTTTTCTCCGCAAAGAAAATTCATCCCAAACGGAAATCAATCCTAAATCGGAAAACCTTGCAAAGCCGGGCAGTTTAACATTCCCGCACCGATTCCCCGAAGTAAAATCACATTTTCCACCAAAAAAAAGCAACGCCCGATGGAGTACGAAACCCCACCGATGGCGCTGCCTGTCAAGAGTTTACCGTTTCAGTGGCTATGATGATCGCCTCTTCCAACTCGTCTGCATAAGTCTCCATTTGCGATTGACTCCATCCCAATTTCTCTTTCATCAAAGTTAACACGGGTTCTTTCCACTCTTTCACCCAATTGATATCAAAGAACATGCTGCCTGTACGGCGAATGAAATAATCCACCGGCTTGGCAACCGATTCCTGCTCGATCCCGTACATGACCGTGGCATAAACCGCCGGCAAAAGCCCAAAATGCTGCGCTTCTTGCCGCCCTCTCCCGACCCAGGCAAAAACTTCATCTACATTGGAACCATACAGCTTCACCAGACGCAGTGATTCTTCCGATGTGAGGCCGATGTCGATTCCCTGTTGCTGTTTTTGTGCCAAAAAAGTGCGCCACCCTTGCGAACCGCCCACTTCCCCTCCGGATATGGCAATCCGCTCCGTCTGGCATCCCGGGTAGGATTTGCCTGTCTCTTTTTTTAACTCTTTGGCGATCAAATCAACCACTTTTTCCGCCATCTTGCGGTATCCGGTCAGTTTTCCGCCGGCAATGGTGATCAATCCTGTCGCTGAACGGAAGATTTCGTCCTTTCTCGAGATTTCCGAAGGGGATTTTCCCTCTTCATGGATGAGCGGGCGAATTCCTGCCCAGAACGCTTCAACATCCCCTTTGGTCAACTGGATTTCCGGAAACATGTGATTCACGGCCCGAATGAGATAATCGCGGTCTTCCTCGGTCACACGCGGGTTAACCAGATCATTGTGATAATCGGTATCCGTCGTTCCGATATAGGTTTTGCCGTCACGCGGAATGGCAAACACCATGCGCTGATCCGGAGTATCAAAATAAACCGCCTTCCTCAGCGGGAATCGTTTCTGATCGACAACGAGATGGACACCTTTGGTCCAGTGAATGGTTTTCCCTTTCTTCGATCCGTCCATTTCCCGCAGTTCGTCAACCCAGGGACCGGTCGCATTCACGATTTTTTTTGCTTTCAGCCGGAAAGTTTCATCAGTCAGCAGATCCCGGACCAGAACGCCCGTCAGTTTCCCGCCTTCATAGCACAGCTCTTCCGCTTTCATGTAGTTAAATGCCTTCGCTCCGAGGCTGACCGCTTTTTTCAGCACTTCCAGGGTCAGACGGGCGTCATCCGTCCGGTACTCGACGTAGTACCCCGCTCCTTTTAAATCCTCTTTGCGCAAAAGCGGCTCCATTTGAAGCGCTTCTTCTTTGGACAACATCCTGCGTCGTTCACTCTTTTTTACCCCTGCCAGAAAATCATATACCTTTAACCCGACTGATGTGGCAAATTTGCCAAGCGACCCGCCGGGAATAATCGGGAGCAGCATCCATTCCGGGGTCGTCACATGCGGTCCGTTTTCATAAACAATTGCCCGCTCTTTGCCGACCTCGGCCACCAGACCGACTTCGAGCTGTTTTAAATAGCGAAGTCCTCCATGTACGAGCTTGGTTGAACGGCTGGAAGTGCCGGCAGCAAAGTCCTGCATCTCAATGACAACCGTTTCGATTCCCCGGGACTGGGCATCCAAAGCAATCCCCGCCCCGGTGATTCCTCCTCCGATGACAAGCAGATCCAGTTGTTTTCCTGCCAATTCCGTTTGCAAACGACTGCGTTCTTTCACCGTAAAAGGTATCGCCATTTTGGTTCTCCTCCTTTTGATAAAAAGAAAAACCACATAAACCCTATGTGCGAACACATAAGGTCATGTGGTTTTCTCCTGTTCTCCGCCAACTATTAACTTGTATGGATTAATCGAGTTTAAATGCTCGCGTAGCTTCTACTGCCTTTACCCAACCATTATACAATTTATTGCGAGAATTGTCATCCATTTTCACATTAAAGGTGCGGTCAATCGCCCAATGATCCGCGATCTCCTGTTTATTGTTCCAAAATCCAACCGCCAATCCTGCCAAATATGCTGCTCCCAACGCCGTTGTTTCCAGGACAATCGGCCGTTCAACCGGTACACCGAGAACATCGCTCTGGAATTGCATTAAAAATCCATTGGCAGTGGCTCCGCCGTCAACGCGCAGTTTTTTCAGGCGAATCCCGGAATCGGCCTCCATTGCAGTCAATACATCTTTGGTCTGGTATGCCAGTGATTCCAATGTGGCCCGGATGAAATGTTCCTTGGAAGTGCCGCGGGTCAAACCGAATACGGCACCGCGCGCATCGGAATCCCAATACGGGGTTCCCAGACCCACAAAAGCGGGAACCACATACACTCCGTTTGTCGAAACCACCTTAACCGCTAAGTCCTCCGATTCCGCCGCTGTTTGAATCAGTTGCAACCCGTCACGAAGCCACTGGACAGCCGAACCAGCGATAAAAATGCTTCCCTCCAGGGCATATTCCACTTTTCCGTCGATCCCCCAAGCAATGGTGGTCAATAATCCATGCTTGGAGCGAACCGCCTTGCTGCCCGTGTTCATCAACATAAAACAACCGGTTCCGTAAGTGTTTTTCGCCATCCCCTGCTCAAAACAGGCCTGCCCGAACAGCGCCGCCTGCTGATCGCCGGCAATTCCGGAAATCGGCACCTCTTTCCCGAAAAATACATCGGGATGGGTCACGGTATAAACTTCCGAGGAAGAACGGACTTCCGGCAACATGGCGGCAGGGACAGTCAAAATCTCCAATAACGCGTCATCCCACTTCAGGTCATGGATATTATACATCAGGGTGCGCGAAGCATTGGTATAATCCGTTATATGGGCTTTTCCCCCGGAGAGTTTCCAGACAAGCCAGCTGTCAATAGTTCCAAACAACAGATCCCCTTTTTCCGCTTTTGCCCGCGCACCGTCCACCTGGTCCAAAATCCATTTCACTTTGGTACCGGAAAAATATGCGTCGATCAAAAGACCCGTTTTGTCCCGGAATACCTCCTGATAACCCTCTTCCATCAGTTCAGCGCAAATCCCGGCCGTTTGGCGTGATTGCCACACAATCGCATGGTAGACCGGTTCCCCCGTATGCCGGTCCCAGACAACGGCGGTTTCCCGCTGATTGGTGATCCCGATCGCTGCGATCTCGTCTGCATGAGCTCCGGCTTTTTGCAAGACCTCTGCGATGACTTGACGAACCGAATCCCAGATCTCCACCGCATCATGTTCCACCCAGCCCGGTTGCGGAAAATACTGAGTAAATTCTTTTTGCGCCATTTCTTTGATCCGGCCTTGGCGATCAAACAAAATCGCTCTGGAACTGGTTGTTCCCTGATCAATGGCAAGTACGTATTTCTTTTTCATTCCTGTTCACCTCTCCTTTATTGGAACAACACGACAAAGCTCAATGCCGCAATCAACGCACCGACAACCGGCCCGACAACCGGAATCCAGGCATATCCCCAATCAGAGTGCCCTTTTCCGGCAATCGGCAGGAGAGCATGAGCCAATCGCGGTCCAAGATCACGCGCAGGATTTATTGCATATCCCGTCGTTCCGCCGAGTGACATCCCAATCGAGACAATCAGGAATCCAACCACCAGCGTCTGCAAGCCGTCGGCAAACACAATTCCCTTGGCTCCGAAGCCCAATAAGGCAAAGACCAATACAAATGTGCCGATCACTTCGGACAGGAAATTGAAAAACGGGCTGCGGATGGCCGGACTAGTGCAGAAAACATTCCGTTTCGCCTCGGCATCATCCGTGACCTTCCAATGTGGATAATAGAAAAGCCAAACAAGCACGGCCCCCAAAAAGGCACCGATCATCTGGGCCACGATCATTCCGCCCACCTCAGACCAGGGGAGTTTCCCGGCCATGGCAAACCCGATCGTAACCGCAGGGTTGAGATACGCACCGCTGACATGGCCGACCAGATAAGCGGGAACCATCACCGCCAATCCCCACCCTAATGTAATGACAACCCAACCTGCGTTTTGCGCCTTGGACCGGTTTAAGACAACCCCGGCCACAACGCCATCCCCCAATAAGATCAAGATCATTGTCCCGATTAATTCAGCTGCAAAATGAGACATATCCATCCTCCCCTGGCGTTTTATTACTCGTAATACTCAGAAAAATAGTTCATAAATAAAAAGAATCACTAAAATTCCTCTTTTCCTTCCGCGGTAGAAAAGAAGGTTTAGTGACTCTCCAAAACTCATGTCTGTTATTAACTTGGTCGGGTTCAAGGGTGTGTAAGCGTTCACAATTCCATTTTAAAATATGAACATACATTTTTCAATACTTTTATTTATATTCCCATAGATTTTGGCTTGATGTCGTCACTGCTTCCGCCCCCGCTTCCAATGCTTCTCTCACCTCTTGTCTCGTTCGGATCAACCCTCCAGCCAAAATGGGAATCCCGGTATTTTCCCTTACCTCCCTGATGATATGGGGAATCACCCCGGGCAATACCTCGATATAATCGGGCTGCGATGTTTTCAACAGCCGATAGCTGGTTTCCAGGGCGTGGGTATCCAGAAGAAACACGCGCTGAATGGCGATTAACGACTTTTTCTTTGCCACTTGGACTACCGGTGTGCGCGTGGAAATCAGACCGGCGGGTTTTATCACCTGGCATAGGAACTCGGCGGCATATTCATCGCTTTTCAACCCCTGGATCAAATCGACATGCAACAAAACCTGTTTTTGATATCGGTTTGCCAATTTCATCAGCGATGGCAGCTGGGCTACATGGGAATCCAGTAAAATAATGGTTTGAAACCGGCTGTTCATCATTTTCTCAAAATCTTTAATACTCTTTGCCGCCGGCAAGATCTTTTGCTTTCCCAAACGCATTCAGTTTCCCTCCTGCTCAGATCAAATCCCTTTTCTTGGTGATTCCATCATACCATGAAATAAGAAAAACCCCCTCAGCCAACCAGGCAAAAAGGGGGTTAAAGTGTTCCCTGAAAACTAAAGAGTGAGTAAGGCATGACCCGAGAAGTAATCGGTTCATTTGCTCTATGAAGAGCTCCTTAGAAAGGAGGTGATCCATCCCCACCTTCCGGTAGGGATACCTTGTTACGACTTCACCCCAATCATCTGCCCCACCTTCGGCGGCTG
>NZ_JAECVY010000043.1:0-4900 GCF_016055075.1 Thermoactinomyces sp. CICC 10522
GCCAGCGTTCATCCTGAGCCAGGATCAAACTCTCCGATAAAGATCTAGCTCAAAAAGAATTAACAGGTCATGCTTCACTCTTTAGTTTTCAAGGAACACTCTCCGTCGCCGCCGTTTTTATCACAACGACAATTTATATTCTATCACATCGCTGTCACGCTTGTCAACAACTTTTTTGTTTTCTTCTCTCGCTTTTTGCAAGATGTTGTCGTAGCAGCGACGAAAATAAATATACTACCCTTTTATTTGATTGTCAACACTTTTTTATCGTTTTTTTACGGACACCGGGGCGCGGATTCACTTTCAACTTCCTTCTTGGCCGGTGTCCGGTTGACTTACCGCCTCTTCTCCATCCTTTCTCTCCTGAATTTACATCGTTCTCCCTCTTTCCCCATGATCAAGAATTCGGATATTCACTTTTGTATTGATCTGCGCCTTGCTAAAGTGATCATCCCACTTATTTTTCAGTTCTAACCATTGGATTGGATAGGAAATGCGAAACTGGTCACGGAAATCGGCCACATCCACCTTATATTTTTTTTGCATTTTATGCAGAGTAAGATGAACAAGACGATTAACCTCATTCTCCACCAATTTTTCCAGACTTTTGACATGATCTTCGTTGAGCAGATCCGTGGGAATATGCCATGTTTCGAATAAGGACACCTTTCCTTCGATATTCACGTCAAACGAGATCTTGTTTCCGTTTATATAAGGAGTGACGGTTCTCTCGATGGATTTGATCTCCACAGCAAAATTCTGTCGCTTTTCCTTATCAAAAACCTGAACAATCCCTTTGGCCTGTCCGGTCAACCAATTCAACCCTTCCACTTCTTCACGGGTTAAAAAGCCGATCAGCCGCTTGGAACTGCCTTTGATGACAGCACCGCCATCAAATAAGACTTTTCCCTTTTCCAATTTGACCGCCTGCAAGAGAAAACTGGCATCGGAAGCCATTTTGCTTGCAGTCTGGCCAATGGTAAACAGCGGCAATATTCCGTTTGTCTTATAATGATTTTGATAAATTCTCTGCAACCTTATACCGGGAATATCCGTGTTTCTGGTCACTTCCAAAAGATGGCGGCCTATTCCTTTAGATATCAGGATATTGGCACTCGGTCTGATTTCATACGTGTGCAAATATAAACTCAGCACCCCCTGCAAATTCATCAACCGTGCCATCTTCTCACCAATCAGAACAATCTTTGTATGCTGACCAAACGGAGGACGTGACTCTTCCAGCGACATTTTACGAATCGCTTCCATCACAGTTCTTCCTCTGGACACGATATTTTTATACGCTTTGCCTTTCTGCCCTCCATCTGCATTTTCTTCAGATTGTTGCGGAACGGTACATTGCATGGTAACCTCCACAAACGATTTCCCCTGTTCATCCCCGGATTCCCCGACTGTGTCATCATCCACCATGTCAAAACTGGAAGCCACTTCCAAAGAAATATCTTCAATATCACGGCTGTCCCAGCATCCGGAAACAGTGATCAGGCTCCCAATCGATATAACGATGAATAACAGACGTTTCCAAGAGTGATTCCTATCCATGTTTTTTCCCCTTCGGCCAGGTAATTCCCCATAAAACCGGAATGATGATCCCGATGAAAGCCAGCAGGACATACCCCATTATATATCCGATTAAATAGCGCTCATTGATATCGGACGGCAAGGCTGCGAACAGATAGATCAAAGGAGAAATCCAGTAAGTCCATGTTTTGAACTCCTTGCCAAAGATACTGGACAAGCCTATTGAGGCGAGATAGTGATAACACACGTAAGTGGTGAAAATCTGCAACATCCATACTGCCAGCAGAAAAGACTCAAATCGCTCAAAGATGACTCCCGTAACTTCAAATGAGCGGATCATGGTGACAGTAGGCCTGGTGATTCTCGCAGTCTCCTCCAGCCCTAATGTGGCAACCGCAAACGCAACGATAATGATATAAAAAAATGTGGGAACAGAGATACCGATGATGACCGATTTAACAGCTTGGCGATGATCCTCCATAAACGCGGTCAAAAACAAAATGACCTCAAACCCGCTGAAGGACAAGACTGTTTGCGTGATTCCCTTGATCACGGGCATGACGCCAAATCCCATCACAGGACGTAAATTGTTGAAATCGACAACTTTCAGGCTTAAACCCAGAGTCATGAGAAAGATCAAAACCGTGATCGGAAGAAGAAGGCTGGATAAACGGGCGATTGGCGTCAAACCTCCCGTAACCAGATAAACCCCGACCCATATGAATAAAACCATTGTTATTGCAGTCGGTGTTCTCGGGAGAAGATAAAGACTGTTGACCTCAGCCATCGAGCGAATCTCGTACCCTCCCAGAACAATAAAGTAGACAACCAGAGGGAAATTGAGCAGACGGCCGACCCATTTTCCCACCAAATGCTGACTGAATTCAAAATAGGTTTGCCCAGGGAAGCGTTGACTTAGCTTGGCCATCATAATTCCCGCCAACACGGCAATCATTCCGCTCAAGATCACGGAGATCCATCCATCTGGCGTACCGGTTTTTTCCGTTACGGTTCGTGGCAATGTGAGCACACCTGAACCCAACATAATAGAAGAAGTAACAATCGCGGCTTCCTGCATGGTGATTCGATTTTTTGGACGGATGATCAAGTTGCCCCACTTCCTTGGACGCGCTACTTTTTGCGCACAGGATTCTTTGTGTTCATCATTTTTGGGCGCTGTTTCATGTTTCTCAGAGGAAAGCGTATAATAAAATCCTTCCATTCATAAAGACTGTAAGGAATCGTCGGTGCAACATAGGGCACGCCAAAACTCTCCAATCGGCACAGATGAATGGTAATGGCCAGGAAAAACAGAATTACGCCATAGAGACCGAACAGCGCGGCGCTAAACATGGCCAAAAAGCGCAATAGCCTGAGCGCGATCCCGGCGCCGTAATTGGGGATGGCAAATGAGGAAATGGCGGTGAGGGAGACAACAATCACCATGATCGGGCTGATAATACCCGCACTTACCGCGGCTTCCCCGACAACCAAACCGCCGACCAACCCCACCGTTTGTCCGACGGGCTTGGGCAGGCGGAGCCCCGCTTCCCGCAAAATCTCAATGGAAATCTCCATGATCAGCGCTTCAATAAAGGAAGGAAACGGCACTCCTTCCCTGGTTTGCGCCATGGAGATGGCCAATTTCGTCGGTATTAACCCCTGGTGAAAGGAAACGAACGAGATATATATAGAAGGGAGCAATAAGGAAATATAGGCAGCGAGATAACGCATCAAACGAAGAAGGGAGGTCGGAATCCAACGTTCATAATAATCCTCTGGTGACTGCAGTAACATGGGGAAAGTGGTCGGAACCATCAACACAAATGAGGTTCCTTCCAACAAAATGGCTACTCTCCCTTCCAACAGGGCAGCGATAACCCGGTCGGGCCGCTCGGTATATTGGATCTGCGGAAAAGGAGAAAACGGGTTATCTTCAATCAATTGCTCTACATAACCGGATTCAAGCACTTCATCCACATCAATCCGGTTAAGCCGCTGCTTCACTTCACTTACAATTTCCGGATCGGCAATCCCCTTCATAAAAGCAACAACCAGTTTTGTCCGGGTTCGCCTTCCCAACGTATACTCGATAAGGGTTAAATCAGGGGTGGTCAAACCCTGGCGGAGCAGGGCGATATTTACATCAAGCGATTCGTTGAAACCGGATCGCGGGCCGCGAACCAAAGCTTCCGATATCGGTTCCTCAATAGAGCGCGTTTGGTACTTCTGCGTTCCCAGAACCAGAGCGACTGACAGACCATCAATAAATAAAGCCGTGTTTCCTCTGGCGATCTCGATCAGCAAATCTTTGAAAAAACGAACTTCTTTCACGTTTTCAATGGTCAGGATATGGTTGGCAATAAAATCCGACAGCTCCTCTTCCCCTGATAACTCTCGGTCAGGATGATTGATATCAAAGGCAAACATTAGAGATTGCATGATTTTATCCTCGACTAAACCACGGTCGATCAGGCTTTCCAAAAAAACCAAGGCGACTTTGCGATCCGTCGAGCCAAGCCGGAATGTTCGCATCTTCAGATCAGCGTTTTGACCGATCTCGTTTTCGATCATCAACAGGTTGGAAACGAGATCTTCATGGAAGCAACACGGCGTCTCATCCGAGTTTTTTTTTGTTTGCAATAGAGTCTTTTTCGGTTTCCGGCGTTTGATCATGGCATTCTCCCTCTTATGATCGAATCCAGTAATAAAGTTTGGATATTCCATACGGTATGATGAAAGAGGCGACCGCTCCAATCAAGATCCGCGGCTGAAGCAAACTTTGTATCAGCGTTTCCCACATATCCATCACCTATAAATTAATTTGCTCAGAAAGAAGAATCCAATACAGTAGCAGGAAAAAAAGCGACTGGCCGATCATTTATCCGGAAATCTGTCTTTCTGCATTTTTTATTCCGTTGAAAAAAGTAACTACCGAGCGGATCACACCACTTCAAATCGCTGTACAAAAAATAACCATCTCTATTTTTTAAGATGTGATTGATCTGATTTGACCCCCGAAAGCTTACCTTCATGAAGTCATATTGAGTTCGGTTAACAATCTTTCTTCTTCGAAAAGGTTCTGTCAAAAAAGGGAGCAGTAGCAAACCCCGATCGCTTCGCCTGAGTCCCATGATCCATTTGACCATCGGTCCTTTGCTTCTGTTTGGCACAGTCTCATTTCCTTAAAAGGTGGGAATAATCAGTTGGATTATTTATTAAATTCACTCCCTTTCTGCAGGAATCCGCAAATCCGAGGAGGACATCGGGGAACATCCTCAGGATTTCCGCGAGGATTCCCGACGGAGTGAATGAAATACGCTCAAAAACAGATGGCGATGGGAAAGGATGGAGAAGGAGG
>NZ_JAECVY010000044.1:0-4807 GCF_016055075.1 Thermoactinomyces sp. CICC 10522
TTTCATTCGATCCGTTAGAACTATGTCTGGAATCCCGCCGAAATACTCAAACGCATGAACCAGGCAGCGGAGGAAACTGTGGATGTCGCAGCGCTTGGCAAACTCCACATAGATCGCTCGGGAGTAGCCGAGAACCATGACAAACACAGGCACTTTGTGGACTTGACCCTCCGGGTCCACGTATTCACAGATCCCCCAGTCTACCTGGGCTTGTTCCCCAGGGCGGGATTCATACCGTTGAACTGCAGGGAGCTGTTTGGGAGGACAGAAATCCTTGACATAGTCTTTAAGAATAGTTCGACCGCCTTGGTAGCCTTGCTCACGGAGAAACCGGAAAAGGACTTCGCAGTTGTAGATGCCTTGATCCATGTACTGGTGCAGAAGCGGCTTGAAGGGATCCAACTTGGATGGCCGTTTTCGCCGGGGCTTCCGCTCCGGAAGCCCCTCTGCACGAAGATACCGCCGGACGGTATTGCGGGCATGTCCCGTTTCTCTCGAAATCGCCCGAATACTCTTGCCAATCGCCTTCGATTCGTGTAATTTAATCACAGTCCCACTCCTTAGCATAATTCTCCCTCCGAAGAAATGTAGCGGTTTCGTTCGAAGGGGATTATTCGACGGGAGTGGGTCAATTCTTTTTCGGCGATCCTGGGTCAATTATACGCCGTCGGTAACAAACAGATTAATATTTATGAAATTACCGTTTTGTATGAACACATTGATCTGAGCCTTGTGGCCATTCATATTGACTACCCAAAGTTTATTGAATCCTTCTTTCAGCAAACCTTGTTGATCAGCATCTCTAATAGCATTTACAGCTCTTTGAATAATATCAAATTTATTGTTTCCTATCTCCCCCCCTCCACTTAACATAAGATCAAAAAAGGACAGGCTGACCTTTGGTCAAATCTGTCCCTCAAAAGTAATATCTATTCTTTTCCATTTAAAGAACAGTTTCTTAGAGTTAATCGAAACACTGGGCTATTTTTTGAATTCTTTTTTCATAAAAATCTAATTAAGTTCTTGGATTATAGTCTATATGAACAAATTCAAGCCCCTTTAGAACATTAGTAATTCTTTTTGAAAGATCTTCAATTTCTTCAGAGGTTAATTCATTTTCTAGTTGACTCAGATTAACGCTCGTTAGCTCTTTTTTAATCGCTTCAATATTACCAACAAATACCTTTTCGTGGGTTAATACGATCTCACCTAATGCAATATGAACTAGCAAACTCTCTGTTTTCCCCTCATTACAAACTGTTTCAAACTCATAAAAGGTTCTTGCAACAGCATACCTATAACCTATATTTTTTCTCAAGAAATCTTCGTAAGTTTCTTTCACAGCCTCAAGCAACTCATGATATTCCCAATCCTTCAACAAATAACCCTCCAGTATTAAGAATAAAGATTATTTTATTATCCTATTACCATTATTATGGACAATATCTAATTTAATGTTTGGATATTTTTTAGCAAACTCTGCTATTACTCTACTACAACTCGCACAGGTGTCTAATTCTGTGAATAACTTAATCTCCCCAGTAGCTTTTGTATTATCACCTAGTCTAGCTGCAATATCATTAAGGATTTTATATTCTGTATCTGAATCCCTAAGAAATATATCTCCATTCTTGTTGGGTGCTGGATAAGCTTTAAAAATTGGATTTTTGGGCTTTAAGGAAATATCAGGGACTCTTTCTGATAATGTTCCTGTCAGTTCGTCAATACTACTATGTGCATAAAACTCAGTCTTACTAATTCCACTAACATGAACTTCCGCTATAGCAAAGTTACCTGATTTTTTATATTTACTTGGTAAAGCTGCTCTTAATTCCTTAACTCTGTTAATGATATCTGCATCAACCTTTGAATCAAGTGGTCTAGTTTTAAAAACTTTTCCCGTAACACTGTCTTTATTCGTTCCAGTTATATCGTCACCATTAGAAGCAAACTTCTGCAACCACGTACCGAATTCAGTATCTCCAACAGTTATTTTACCAAAACTTATGGATGGTATTTTATATCCTGATCCCGATGCTTCCAAAACTCGAACCTCAAGTGTCGGGATCGGAATATCCGTTATTTTGGAAAGGATCGAACCCGAATGCTCTGATATGGACCAACTCGTAAATGCAAAGAGTCCACCAAAGATTGTCGCAACAACCGTATTCCTGAAATTCACCTTCCCGGTCTTAAACCAATCAAAAAAAGTTTGACCCGTTCCGCTCCCTACTGCCCCGCCAAAGATTTTAGGAAAGGCTTCACCTAACCAGGATATCTTCGAACCCAGCCAAGAAACAAAGCCCGAACCGGCAATGCTTGAGGTTGCATAGGAGCCGACCACCCCTCCAATGCCTCCAGACAGGCCTCCAAATAGCATATCTGAGAGCATTTCTGGTCCAAGAAAGTTATTTCCTGTAAGCCAAGAAAACAGGCCACTGATGACAATACCAGTCAGAATCCCTTCAGCCAGGGAAGCTCCCGAGATTACGACCGCACCAAGCACGAACTCGCCACCCGCAACTATCAAAACCACAGCGACAATGACCAACACGATAAGCCCGATCGTTACTCCAATGGTGACGATATTCTCCTTAATCCAGTCCCATGCAGAAGACAACCCATCTACAACGACTTTCGTAATCTGATCACAGACATTACAAATCCAGTCCCATGCTTCGGAACAAACTTCCTTTGTTTTATTCCAGGCACTGGAGACGGTTTCCTTCGTCCAATTCCATGCTTTCGAAAGCCAATTCCCATCTCCATGCTCTTTTTCTTTTTGTGGAGTTGGGGTGACTGGCGCTTCCTTCGTCGGCGCCGGACCTTGTTGAACCTTTTCAAAGTGATCATTTACATGGGGGACGTTAAAGCTGCTCCCACTCGCAAAAACTTGACCACTTCCCAAAATACTTATGCCAAGAAAAGCGAAGAGAACGATGATCATGAAGCGATAAAAATACTTGCTCATATGTACCGTTACGGAAAATTAGGAAGTCTCTCCGTAACGGGTTCACCCCTCTCTACTTAAAAATGATTCAAGATCAGAGCAAAAAAGACAGACTCAACCTTAGGTCAACTAAGTCCAATAAGGAGGAAGATTCAATCGGAAAGTCAGGTTTCTTTGACAAGAACTCTTGGTTAAACTTGGTCCGTTTGGCGAAATTTCATAACCATTTGGGTCCATGCTTGCAAAATGTGATCCAGAAGCTGCACGAAGTTATCCATATTTTTCTTGGACTTCCTTGAAGTCTTGGAAAAAACGTTGCTTCTTCATCCCACCCCAGTAACCTTCAAGCTATGGATTCTTTGACCAAGACTATGTGTGATTTATTGGCTTGTTCCCGTTTGTTCACGTTTAGCTTGACTCTTTTGCTACGGCATCCCCTTCATCGGACTAATCAAAATCAGTGAAATCTTAAAACCCCTCTCCAATCTACTAAATTGATTTACTTTAAAATTATATGCAAATATCCAATTTATTTATCATATCATTTGTTTTATTTTTGTCAAAATAGGTAATATTTCATATTCAAAAACTATAGTACTCCATTTTAAAACACGACCGTTTACTGTGTAAGGTTCTCCAAATTAATAGAATCAAAGAGGAAATCGGTATGAAGTGTCGCAGATGGACCCCGGAGGAAAAAATAGATATCGTCTTAGCCAGGTTAAAGGAACATTTCAATCGCTGAATTATGCCGTCAGAACAACATCATCTAAACCCTCTATTACCGTTAGAACAATGCTTTTCTTAAGAGAATACCCATTGTAGTGCAAAATTAGGAAACGGAGAAAAGGGGCTCCCATTCCCCTTTCCCCAAATGATCCATATAACAAAAACCCCTGCCTTCTTTGCAAATGCGGCAGGGTCACATGCAGACTATATCTTTAATTCGCCCAATCTTACCAACTCCACTACAGCTTGGGATCGTCCTTTCACGTTTAACTTTTGCATGACGTTGCTGATGCGTACCTTTTGCAAACTTGGGGACGGGTTTATCTCAGACAAAAAGGTGCAGAATGCCCCGATTCGTTCCAGAAGGGGCTGTTCACAGTCGGATAGACTGTTCCGAAGTTGGTATTTACTAGCAATGCTCACAATCGTCCACGTTTAAATAACCCCACTCATATAAAAGAGTAGGGACTTCAATCGAGAAGTCCCATTATTAAAATTTACTCCTCTTCATTGATTCCAAACCATTGTAGATCAAGAGATTTATTTTTAATAATATATTTTATTTTACTTACTTTAGACTCTATCGCATCATCAAAATAAGTATTATCAAAACCTGGCGGATATTTCGTCCCTGATGTACGCATCCATTCTTCCACAAACACTTTTTGAATCTGTTTTTTGTTTTCTTTTTTGCCGCGTATAATAAGATAATCATAATCAGGAGTATTAAAATCAATATGGTATAACAAGAAAATGTTTTTATCCTCGGGATGAGAAATAACTAAATCCGTAAATCGATCTTCTGAATCCCAAGCCTCCTCAAATTTTTTTCAACCTCATTCCGATCAAATGGAATCTCAAGAACAGACAGAATTCGCTCCAATTGATTATCGAGTGCCGTAATTTCATAGATAGCCCAATTATGTTCAAACTGGCAGTAGTCGGTTAGTTTACTCATATATCTCTACTAATCCTTTTCATTTAATCTTCATTTATACCAAACCACTCTATATCTAAGGATTTATCTACAATAATATCTTCAATAATACTGATTCCAGACTCTATACGATCACCAAAGTATTTATCTACGTCCTGGTAAAAAGGCCGTTTTGGATGGGAAGTCCGATT
>NZ_JAECVY010000045.1:0-4607 GCF_016055075.1 Thermoactinomyces sp. CICC 10522
CTCAGCAGTCCATTTTCGCCGCCCCATAAAAAACGACCCCTTTCTTGCTTCCTTCCATTATACTTTATCTTTCGTCTGGAAGCGTATGGGGTCATTATACTCCTCATCTGTGGGAACTGATCGGAGACTATTTCTTGGGAAAAATACTCTTCAAAGAGATTAATTGGGGTAATTAGGATTTTATAACCCATTATCTAAAACACTGTTCACAATGAAATCCTGTTCCAAAGTTTGCAAAAGGTACGCATCAGTAACGTATAAATGCAAAAGAGCGTTCCCAAGCTGTTGTCGGGTTGGTGGTTGGGCGAATTGAAGATTTAATGGGATGATCCCTGCCTGTATGCATGTGGCAGGGGTTTTTTTATGGGGAGATTTGGGGAACGGGTTCAAGAAAAGCCCAATTGTAGCAAATTAAGAAAGAATATTGCAGTAATAAAAGGGAGATTGGCTCTGCTTAAAAGTATATATTTATATGAATATAAAATAAAAAACTATGATATTCTAAGTAAATCACAATTATGTACATTATAAGTACATAAGATTGTGATGAAAATGTGTTCAAAATAGAATTAAAAAGATATAAAATTCAAAAATAGAAGGAGGAAAAAGGATGCCAAGTGATCGATACAAAAAAATTTTGAATGAGTTGACGAGTAATCCTAGCATAACAAGTATTGAATTAGAGAAGAAATACAATCTTACTCGTAGACAACTCGGTTATAGTATCGACAAAATAAATGATTGGCTGATGATTAATAATCTTCCTGTAATAGAGAGAACAAGAAAAGGACATTTCGTAATTGCTCAATCAGTCTTAGAGAAACTTGGCAGAAATCTCAAACAGATTGAAGATGTTGTGGACACAACAATCCTCACAGAAGAACAGCGTGTACAGCTCATAATATTAATGTTATTAAGTTCTAAAGAGGAATTGTCATTGAATCATTTCGTTTTTGAATTGGGAGTTAGCAAAAATACAATCCTAAGTGATTTAAAGCAGGCCCAAAGCTATTTGGACAAGTATGATTTAAATATTAGATATTCAAGAAAACATGGTTATTTATTAGAGGGAAAAGAATTTCAGATTCGAAAATTGCTTATTGAAATTACAAATGCCGTATTACAAATGACAAATGGTGAAGATCGATTGCAAAAAATAACAGGTATCTGCAGTGAACAAGTTAATGATTATATTAGACGAATAGAAAAGGTAGAGAATAAATTAAATCAAAAATTCACAGATGAAAAATTAAAAGCAATGCCATACGTCCTCATTTTAGTCGTTCGAAGAATTGAACAAGGACATATCATTAATCCATTTGCTATAAAATACGAAGAACTTTCTGATACAAAAGAATACAAAGCAACAGAAGAAATTCTCCATGATACTGATATTCCGGTTACTGAACGCCTGTTTATTACGTTACATCTTTTAACAACTAATGTTTTTTCAAGTCAAATTGCTAATGATGAACGCATTCCCAATCTAGTTCCAGCCATCGATAATATGTTAAGACATTTTGAAAAAAGTGCTTGTATCCACTTGCAGGATCGAGATCAACTATTAGATAAGCTTTTGCAACATATAAAACCAGCCTATTATCGCATCAAATATCAGCTGACTAATACAGTTGTCTTTCAAGGTTCTTTGAGCAAAGAGTTTAAAGAATTACATCATCTGGTAAAACGTTCTATCGGTCCGCTTGAAGAGTTGATTGGTACCGATATTCCTGAAAATGAAATCGCTTTTATTACAATGCTGATTGGCGGTTGGATGAAACGTCAAGGCGAAAGCATAGAAAAAAAGGTTAAAGCTATAGTGGTTTGTCCGCAGGGTGTATCTGTTTCAAGGATAATGTTTAATGAATTAAGAGAATTATTTCCGGAGTTTATTTTCTTGGATTTTTTATCGGTTCGCCAATTTTTACATTACCCACTTGATTATGATGTTGTGTTTGCACCCATTTATCTAGAAACTGAAAAAAAACTATTTGTGACAAAAGCATTTCTCGGGGATGAAGAAAAGTATCAACTAAGAAAACAAGTGATGTTGGCAGTCCATGGATATATACCGGATAAAATCAATATTAAGGATGTTGTAGAAATTGTCAAAAAATATTCGATTATAAGTGATGAAAGCGCCTTAATAGAAGAAATGGAGAAATACTTCAATAAAGAAGGTTATTCTTCCTTTGTGGAACAAAACATTTATTCCACAGACCTAAATTTGGATCAACTGATTATCCCAGAAAATATTACATTAATAGATTCGGTTGATTCATGGGAAGAGGCCATTCGAATCAGTGCCGAACCACTTATTCGAAGCGGTAAAATCAAACCAAAATATGTTGATGCGATGATTAGATATTGTGAAAAGGATCCATACATTGTCATTGGGCCGAATATGGCTATACCGCATGCAGCACCCGAAGATGGAGCAAATAATGTCGGGATGAGTTTGTTAAGAGTAAAAGATGGCGTTCGATATCTAAATAATTACAATATTAATCTGATTATTGCGATTTCTGCGGTTGATAAACATCAACATATACATGCATTAATGCAGTTGATAAATCTTGCTGGTTATGAGAATGAACGAAATAAATTAATTAATGCTGAATCGATCGAAGAAGTATATGAGATTGTTAGGATATTCTCTAAAGATTATTGAGAAGGCTTAGGGGTGTGGATATGAGTGAATTGTATTTTGATGAATCTGTCATTCTGCTTGATGTAGAAGGTGATTCAAAAGAAGAAATACTTGAAGTAGTGGCACAGAATTTAGTGGATAATGGGTTAGTGAAAGAGAGCTTTATTCCTGCCATTATTAAAAGGGAGAAAGAATTTGCAACAGGTCTCCCGATTGCTGGGGTTTCTGTAGCGATCCCCCATACCGATGTTGAACATGTTATTAGAAAATCAATTAGCGTAGCTGTATTAAAAAAGCCAGTTGATTTTGTCATCATGGGTGATGATAGTGAGACAACACCAGTACAGCTAATATTTATGTTAGCCATGGATGAGGCACATTCACAGCTCTTGCTTTTACAAAAACTGATGCAACTTTTTCAAGATGAAGAGGTTCTTAAATTCTTAGTGAATCAAAAAAATAAAACAGAAATAAAAAGTACTTTAGAAGAAAAGTTAAATTTAGTTGAAGGAGATGGTGAATAAATGGCAAAAAAACAAGTTCTTGTTGCATGTGGTGCCGGAATTGCGACATCCACTGTTGTGGTTAAAGCAATTGAGGAGTTAGCAAAAGAAAATAATATAGAAATTGATCTTATTCAAATAAAAATAGCTGAAGTGGGGGCATATGAAGATACAGCGGACCTGCTAGTCACTACGGCCATGACGAAAAAAGAATATCGATTTCCCGTTATAAATGCACGTAATTTTCTAACTGGTATAGGAATTGAAGAAACAAAAAAGCAAATTCTCGAGGAACTTAAAAAATAATCTTGATGACAAGCGATTGATATCTATTGGAAGGGAGATATTCACATGCAAGCATTCGCCGATTTTATGAAAGGTTTTTTAGGTCTAGGAGCAACAGTAATCCTTCCAGTAGCCATCTTTATCTTAGGATTATTCTTTGGACAAAGGCCAGGTAAAGCATTTCGTTCTGGTTTAACAATCGGGGTCGCATTTATCGGCATTTTCCTGGTTATTGACTTGTTAACGTCAAACCTTGGTCCTGCTGCACAAGGAATGGTTGATCGACTGGGAGTACATTTAAACGTTATTGATGTGGGTTGGCCAGCAACATCATCGATTGCATGGGCATCTGTTGTAGCAGCATTTATCATTCCGATTGGACTGGTTGTAAACGTTGTCATGCTTTTAACAAAAACAACTAAAACAATGAATGTGGATATTTGGAACTATTGGCACTATACATTTATGGCTGCTTTAGTATATACAGTTTCAGATAGTATTGTTCTGGGGCTAATTGCAGCAGTAATCTTCCAGATTGTATGTCTTAAAATTGCTGACTGGACTCAACCAATCGTAAATGATTTCTATGAAATGCCAGGCGTTTCAGTTGCAACAGGTAGTACGATTTCATATGCACCATTTATTTTTTTAGTAAGAGGAATTCAAAAAATTCCTGGACTGAACAAGTTAAATACAGATCCAGATGCAATTCAAAAACGTTTCGGTATCTTTGGAGATTCAATGGTAATAGGTCTGATTTTAGGGGCGGCAATTGGAGCATTAGCGGGATATAATATCGGGAAAATTATTAAAATTGGCATGGACATGGCAGCCGTGATGATATTAATGCCGCGGATGGTTAAGATTTTGATGGAAGGGTTAATTCCCTTGTCAGAATCCGCACGGTCATGGTTAAGTAAACGCTTTGGTGATAGAGAAATCTATATTGGACTTGATGCAGCAGTATTACTAGGACATCCATCAGTAATTGCAACTGCCCTTATCTTAACACCAATTACTGTATTACTAGCGGTTATTTTACCTGGTAATGCTGTTTTACCATTCGGTGATGTTACCGCCGGTCTATAATTGACCCAGGATCGCCGAAAAAGAATTGACCCACTCCCGTCGAATAATCCCCTTCGAACGAAACCGCTACATTTCTTCGG
>NZ_JAECVY010000046.1:0-2220 GCF_016055075.1 Thermoactinomyces sp. CICC 10522
TGCTCATGCTGACGCCGATGCCGACGCGGATGCGGATGCGGATGCCGATGCTGATGCGGATGCGGATGCCGATGCTCATGCTGACGCGGATGCGGATGCCGATGCGGATGCGGATGCCGATGCGGACGCGGATGCGGATGCTGACGCTGATGCTGACGCGGATGCGGATGCTGACGCTGATGCCGACGCTGATGCTGATGCGGATGCGGATGCCGATGCTCATGCTGACGCGGATGCGGATGCGGATGCGGATGCCGATGCGGATGCGGATGCGGATGCCGATGCTCATGCTGACGCGGATGCGGATGCGGATGCTGACGCTGATGCGGATGCGGATGCTGACGCTGATGCCGACGCTGATGCCGATGCTGATGCGGATGCGGATGCTGACGCCGATGCCGACGCTGACGCTGATTCGGACGCTGACGCGGATGCGGATGCTGACGCGGATGCTGACGCGGATGCGGATGCGGATGCGGATGCTGACGCGGATGCCGACGCGGATGCGGATGCCGATGCGGATGCGGATGCGGATGCCGATGCTCATTCTGACGCCGATGCCGACGCGGATGCGGATGCCGACGCTGATGCGGATGCCGATGCTCATGCTGACGCTGATGCCGATGCTGATGCGGATGCGGATGCCGATGCTCATGCTGACGCTGATGCCGATGCTGATGCGGATGCTGACGCGGATGCGGATGCTGACGCTGATGCAGATGCTGACGCTGATGCCGATGCTGATGCGGATGCTGACGCGGATGCGGATGCTGACGCTGATGCGGATGCGGATGCTGACGCGGATGCGGATGCCGATGCTCATGCTGACGCGGATGCCGATGCGGATGCGGATGCTGACGCTGATTCGGACGCGGATGCGGATGCTGACGCGGATGCGGATGCTGACGCGGATGCGGATGCGGATGCCGACGCTGATGCCGATGCGGATGCGGATGCTGACGCCGATGCCGACGCTGACGCTGATTCGGACGCTGACGCGGATGCGGATGCTGACGCTGATGCGGATGCAAACGCCGGGCACAATACTTTTACAAACGGGAACAATACTATCATCAACGTAAACGATAATAGTGGCGCATATATCGGTATGGTGCTATCTACACTTACTATGTTGCAAGCCTTGAATAGGTCCGAAGATTCAGATAATATAGATACTCTAATCTCTACTCTCACTAATATACTGAATGGATTGTTACAAGGAGAAAACGACAATCGTAAAGCCCTGCTTGATGCTATTAAATCTCTCAAAAAGAGTAAACAATAAAAAGATTGGAGGAAATTCTGTGTCGCGAAAAAATGTCTCACGCTGTACGATTCCTACGAAGAAATGTAACGATAGCTTATATGTGAAAATTAGTAACAGGAACGAAAAACTTAGTTGTCAATTCAACATGAATGTATATGATAAAGATTCGCCAACAAAAGAGCTATTACCCGTTTATGAAGATGACCAACTTAAACATTCGGATATCCTGGAACCTGGAGCAGAGAAACTTTATAAGATCGACGTGTCAAAGGTAGGAAGAAAGGTTGTTTTTGAGATTATCCAAAAAAATGGCGGCTCAGGTATTAAGGTTTCCAGAAACAGCAAAGATCCATCGCTCATAGAATTACAAATCAAATAAGCGAATAAGATCTTGTATCTGACTCAAAAGGCTACTTTATGTGTCCTTTTGAGTCAGTCTTATTTATGTAGCGAAGCAACTTCGAATTATGGGTAGATTTCACGATGAATCGTATCTAACCAGATGGACGGGAAAAGCATCTCTATGGTGTTACTACGGCGAAAGCAAATGGGGAAATAGTCGTCCATGGTGGAAATTTGGTTGATGGCCAAAATATTTACTATATGAATTATTGGTATGAGTTAACGGATCAGCTTTTTGAAGAAGAGGATGAAGATGAAATTGAAGGGATTTATCCTTCTGATACTTATTTTGAACTGATTATCAGACAAGATCGGAAGAAAAGGGATATTATATTACCATTTCCCAATTATCGATTATGCCGGAAAAGGTTTGTGTATCTTGGGGTTATATGCTTAAGGCGATAAAGTACTTCTATAATCATGACGGAAAATTAAATCCGAATCTAAAATGGGATCAAGTCCAAAATTATGTGTAAATTTCCACGGTCAGAAAAAGTCGGCGTTCAACTTATGCGTGTGACTTTTGGCTGAGGTTTTTCTTTGGATTTTCG
>NZ_JAECVY010000047.1:0-2062 GCF_016055075.1 Thermoactinomyces sp. CICC 10522
GCCAGGCAAAGATACAAGCCACCTCCAACGAGGTGGCTTTTTCATTGTTGTCTTTGTTATTTTTATTTCCTTCGATTCATCCTCCTTCTCCATCCTTTCTTCATCGCGCCTCTGTTTTGAGTGCTTCTGTCAGCCGGGATCCCTTCTTACATTGATTCACTTTGTGGATGAAGATGATGTTATCCAGGAGGAATCCTTTTGAATCCCTGGATTGTTTCCTGAATAATGGAATTTATAAGCGTTGCAAATGTCCCCGGCAGTAAGTTCGTTCCTCTGTTCCTGTCAGGTCATATGCAGCAAACGATGTTACTTTTGAGTTTGTTGCTGGGAAATGGATGCAGGTGATCAAGCATTCACACGTTTTTGGTCAGGCAGGTGTCAAAGTGTTTATCCGAATTTGTATAATGGAAATGAAGCTCATCTGAGCTGCGTCATCCGGGTTTCCGTTACACTACCCATAAACATTCAAAAAACGACAGGCAGGTGAAGTGAATGGATAAGACTGGTAATCAAAAAGGGGATTATGGCATAGATGCTCCTGGTGTCATTCGAAACTTGGCGTTGATCGGCATCGTTTTGCTTCTTCTCTGTATGGGGACTTTTTTTGCTTTTGCCGGTGCTTGGCGATGGATCGGAACGATTCCCTTCCTTTTGGGGTTGATTTGTCTCATTGAAGCCGTTTATATGATTTGGAGCAGCAAAGTCGGGAAGTATTATGAACGGGAGAAACTGCTTGATCTCGTCCCTTGGCGGGGAGATGAAAAAGTGCTCGATATCGGATGCGGGAGAGGACTCGTTCTGAATGCTGCTGCCAAACGCCTGGACAGAGGTAAGGCAATCGGAATTGATATTTGGAATGAACAGGATCAATCGGGCAATCATCCTGATGTAACTCTGGAAAACGCCGAAAGAGAAGGAGTAAGAGAACGCGTCGAAGTCGTATCTGCTGATGCGCGGGATATTCCGTTTTCGGACAATGAATTTGATGTGATTGTTTCCAGTCTGGCCCTGCACAATATTTACGATAAAGATGAACGTCGCAAAGCGCTCGGGGAAATATTCCGGGTGCTCAAGCCGGGAGGACATTTTGCGATTCTCGATTTCCGGCATGTTGATGAATATGCCGCGATTTTTGAAGAGTTGGGAGCGACAGGCGTTCAGATTGCCGGTCCCCATTATTTTATTTTTCCTCCTGTACGGATTGTGGTGGGTCGTAAACCTTAGAGGATGCATGTGCCTTGACGGGAATGGAACTTATGAGCGTACAAGGAAACTTGGGTCGTTAATTCCGAATTGGAGAATGCCCGTTATCATACACGAGCGGTTGATTGGTTCAGAATCCTTCATCCTGACAGGAAGATCCGGTAAACAGGAGAAGCGCTGTTTTAAGGAACTTTGCATCATCTGATGTTGTCGAAATCAAGGTATCTGCATGAAAGTTGAAAGTTGGGGGGTTTTTTGACCCGGGCTCTTGCCAGCGTGTCCCGAAACCGGGCGTTCCGATCCTTGTCTGCATTTCCTGCGCCTCTCTTTTTGTTTCCCGCTGGTTCTCCACGGTTGATAAACGTGCCGGCCGGATTCTTTAGTTATGGGAAAACGGTAAAAGCGTTTTTCATCACTGGTTTGAGCAGAAAACACCAGGTTGTTTTTAGGTACTTTAAAGCAGAGGAAAGACATTGATCGATTCGGTCAAACATGGAGAGCTGCAAACTGCTCGAGGGGGGAGGGATCGTTCAAGTCGGCCGAGTGACGGCAAGTATGTTTTTTGTTTCCGTCCGGGTTTACATGTGCATAAAATGATGGAAATAAAATAAATCTCAAAAGAGGTGTTGACAATCAAATAAAAGGGTAGTATATTTATTTTCGTCGCTGATACGACAACATCTTGCAAAAAGCGAGAGAACAAAACAAAAAAAGTTGTTGACAAGCGTGACAGCGATGTGATAGAATATAAATTGTCGTCGTGATAAAAACGGCGGCGACGGAGAGTGTTCCTTGAAAACTAAAGAGTGAAGCATGACCTGTTAATTCTTTTTGAGCTAGATCTTTATCGGAGAGTTTG
>NZ_JAECVY010000048.1:0-1992 GCF_016055075.1 Thermoactinomyces sp. CICC 10522
GCCAGCGTTCATCCTGAGCCAGGATCAAACTCTCCGATAAAGATCTAGCTCAAAAAGAATCAACAGGTCATGCTTCACTCTTTAGTTTTCAAGGAACACTCTCCATCGCCGCTGTTTTTAACGCGACAGCAATGAATATTCTACTACAACAGAACTGATTTTGTCAACAACTTTTTTATTGGTTTGTTCAGTTGTAATAAATTCTTGTCGCAACAGCAACAGAAACAGAAACTACTATACAACTCTCAAACAAGGATGTCAATACCTTTTTAGAAAAAAACTTATACTTTTATATGGTGCTGTCCAGTAAAAACCGTCTTCTTTCCCCATGGTGCCCCGAACGGCAGAGGCCCAATTTCACATAAAAACCCGTATCGTTTTTGAATATGCAGGATGAGTAGTATTCTCCCCGATTGAAGTACTTTTCATTAACATTCTCACAAAGCCGTTGCGAAAAAATAAGGTAAGCCATGAAACAGAAAATTACTGAAAGAAAAAAATTACTTCTGCCGCTTCTGCATCTCTTATATTCCAATTGTTCCAGTTTCTCAACTTCGCTATAATGTCTATATTGTTTGAGGAGGGGGTGAGAATTTGTCTAAAATCGTCACAATCTTTTTTGCATCGATCATCGGAGCGGTTGCCTACAATTCATTTTTGTTGCCGCACAAAGTCTTGAGCAGCGGTGTGACCGGAATCGCAATGATCATCGGACTGCTGACTCCCATTAACACGGGAATCATTAACCTGGCGCTTAATATTCCACTGTTTGTCATCGGCTCCTATAAGCTGGGAAAAAAATTTATGTTTTATACTATTTTTTCTGTTGCCGTGACATCAATCGCCATGGTCTATATCCCGGTTAAGCCCCTGTCTACCGATCCGATTTTATCAACAGTGTTCGGGGGAGTGCTGGCCGGCGTCTCTTACGGACTTATTTTTCGTTCCTCGGGTTCCACAGGCGGATTCGATATCATTGGCTTATTACTAACCCGTAAAAAAGATTTTCCCCTTGGGAATTTGCTTTTTGCCATGAATGCGATCGTTGTGTTTATCTCGGGGTTTTTGTTCAGTTGGGATATCGCCTTGTATACGTTGTTGTCCATCTTCACTGCAGGAAAATTGACAGATACGATCCACACCAGTCACGTCAAACTCACTTTGATGATCATCACCAGCAAAGGAGAGGAGATCAAACAGGTTCTTCTGTCCAATTTTGTCCGGGGAATTACCATTGTCGACGGTGAGGGAGCTTTCTCCAAAGAGAAAAGAAAGATTTTATTTATGATTATTTCCCGCTATGAACTTGCCAAAGTGAAAAAGCTGATCAAGGAAACCGATCCCAAAGCGTTTGTCAATATCACGCAAACGATTGAGGTCATGGGATATTTCAGAAAAAATTAACTCAGTCAACAAACCATTTATTTACAGCAAACGACATGATATGGAACTCAATCCATACATGTCTTTTTATTTTAATGAAAGCTTCATTCAGTGTTGGGTTTTTCATTTATTGGTGCCGCCATGCGTTAAACCAATTCGGTTTTCCTTTTGTTTTACTCAAGAAAAACTCTCCCTGTGCCATCCACCGCTGAAGCCCCACCTTTGATCGAAAGAATCAAAAAATTATCAGCACCATTGAATACGGTCCCCCGAGAGAGCTGATCAACCGTTGCACAGATGGAACATTGAAAGAATTGCCGGAGATAGGAACTGTGTTTGTTCATCCGGATTATCAAGAATTGGAACTTTGCTCTTCAATGTAATGATTCTCACCCTGATTAACAAGGGAATCAATGAATTTTGTCCGGACAGCGGATATCCCAATGCACAGAAAATATGGCGAAAGAAATTGGGTGAGCCTGATTATTTGCTGAAAGATTATTGGGGCCCGGGGCATGACCATATGATTTGGAGGAGATCCACACATGATATTCGCATCATATTTTAAAAGATGAAAGTCATGGCTCTGCGTCCCGTCCGGACACAATC
>NZ_JAECVY010000049.1:0-1840 GCF_016055075.1 Thermoactinomyces sp. CICC 10522
ATAGCCTGTCAGTTCGTCTACCGTTTTGTACTCAAAAAACAGCGTTTTGGGCAACGGGCCAAATGTTTTTTCCAACTCGTTCGTCAGCTTCATCACCATGACCGAGTCGATGCCGTATTTCATAAATTCGGCGTCCGCTTCAATTTGTCCGGCGGGAATCTTGAGCCCGGCTGAGAGCAGCGTTTTCAAATAGTCAATCGCTTTCCTGCGAAGCTGGTCCGCTCCGCTCTCCTGTACGAATTTTTCTTCCGTGGCAACCACTTTCTTTGTCCCGTCATCCGGATGAATCGGCTGAATCTGCAGTTTCGACCAGATCTCCCCGAATCTGCGGCGCTCTCCGGCAATCACCATGACCTGTGGCTCTCCTGATGCAAAACCTTCATAAAAGGCGCGGATGCCCCGCCAAGTCTCCAGCGCGGCCAGTCCCGTGCTCTCCTGCATGATTTGCTCCGTTTCAGGATCAAGGCGCATGCCGCCGTCACGCCACAAGGGCCAGTTGAAGGAGATCGTGCGCCCGTGCCGTTCATTTCGTTCGACAAGGGCCTGGCGATATCGGGCATAAGCATCCATAAAGGCGCTTCCGCACGCATAATCAGCCTGTCCTGCATTGCCCAAGGTGCCCGCCAGTGAGGAGAAAATGATAAAAAAGTCGAGATGGATCTCTCTGCTGGCCAGATCGAGGTTGACCAGTCCCACCGTTTTCGGGGCTGTCACCGCCAAAAATTGATCGTCCGTCTTTTTGATGATAAAGTTGTCGCGAATGATTCCGGCACTGTGAATAATCCCATTAAGTTGCTTAAATTCCCGGAGGATTTGATCCATCAGTTTTTCCACAGCCGAACGATCGGTGACATCCACCTGCCGGTAAAACACCCGTGCCCCCAGTTGTTCCAATTCTTTGATCTGTGCCCGCTTGCGTTCATCCAGGCGGGATCGTCCCGTCAGAATCAGCGTGCTTTGCGCTGTACGGGAGGCGATTTCCCTGGCAAAAAGAAGTCCCAAACCGCCGGCACCACCCGTAATCAGGAAAACCCCGCCCTCTTTCCACGGAAGATCGGATTTTGGCAGGTCCGCTTTTATTTCGCGCCAAGCGGCCGTATATCGTTTGCCGTCCTGATACCGGATCCGGTCGGTTTCGCGGCAGGCTGCGTTTTCCTTTAGCTTTCGCGCGATCTCTTCCTCCGTTTCCTCTGCTTCGACCGCGATCAACTGCCCGATGATCCGGGGATTTTCCAGATGCGCTGTCTGAATGATCCCCTGAAGCCCGGCCCAAAGTTGCTCTTCTCCTTGATCCGGAACAACGATCTGGATCAGAACGCTGCCCGGATGCCCGGTTTTCATGATTCGCTGTATTTCTGCAAACAATTGCAGGGCATGATTTTGGAACTGCTCTCCGCTATGGCTGTTATCAACCGGCAGCGCAAGACATCGTCCCCCCTGAAGGAATGATTCCACCTTTGTCGGGGAAACACTGTCCATCCCGCAAAGAAGCACCAGTTGGTCAGCAAAAGAACCCGCAGTTGCCGTTTTCTCCGCCGATTGTTCGCGCCAGTCAGCGCGGAGCAGCACATGTTCCGTTTTCGCACGGCCGGCTTCCTGCAACCATTCACCCGACACCGCCCGGGTGGCCAGACCCCGTATTCGCAGGCAGATCCGGCCGGTTTCGTCGCACAGATCGACGGACAACTTCCCGCCGGTTTCCTGATGAACCCGTGCCCACATCGCCGGGCCGGTTTTGCCGTAGATCTCCACTTCTTCCACGGCAAACGGAAGCGCAGGCTCGAGACGGCCGGAATCAATGCCCAGCCCCAAACCCGCCTGGATCGCCGCATCGACCATC
>NZ_JAECVY010000004.1:0-256827 GCF_016055075.1 Thermoactinomyces sp. CICC 10522
CGGAGACGGCCCGGATTCTTGTGAATCGTGTGCTTGAGGACTTTGAAACGAAAGCTCCAAAAGCAATGAGCATTCTGGAAGCTGGTATTGAGGATGCCATGGCTGTACTATCTTTGCCAGAAAAGTACCGAAAACGACTTCGTACGACCAACAGCCTGGAAAGGCTGAACGAAGAGGTACGCCGCCGGGAACGGGTGATTCGGATCTTTCCGAATCGAGCTTCCGCGTTGCGTTTGCTGGGAGCACTACTGATGGAAGTGGACGAAAAATGGGCCAGTGGTAGAAAGTACTTGGACATGACCGAGTACTTGGAGTGGCGAAAATCCAAAGAAAAACCTCAGCCAAAAGTCACACGCATAAGTTGAACGCTGACTTTTTCTGACCGTGGAAATTTACACATAATTTTGGACTTGATCTAGGAGTTGAGGGCATGGGCTATGGGTATGACTTTTGGGACATCGCTGGTCCTTTATCATTAATAATTTTTGCAATCTCAATAGCCATCTCTATATGGGCTTTTATTAAAAAATCTATTTGGACACTGGTTATTTGTGTGCTAATTGGTTCAGTAGTAGTATATATTACTTTATGGTCAATCGGAAAATATATTGCTGTGTTTGTAATTATGCAGCTTATCGGTACACTTTATCTTTTATTCAAAGGCCAAAAAAAGTAAATCCAAACGAATTACAAAAAAGCACCCTTACCCTATTAAAGGATACGGCATTGAAAGTGAAGCTGTGGCCGCTTTAAGCTCTTACATGACCAGTCACATTAAGCGCTTTGGTGACTATATAATTAACATGGACAACGCACCCGAGCCCTCAAAACCACAACTAATCTTGCCAATGGGCATCGTGGCATAGTGAGCATGAAATAACCGGTTCCTTTTCCGTAAAACGTCAAGGTAACCGGTGTTATTGCGATTTGGAAAAAATTCTATTTCAAACTTTATATTTTACACGTATCTCCGAACTTACCCCTGGTTAACTTCGCTTGGGTTGTTGGGAATACAAACTGGTTCTGTTCAACGAATTGTTGAATCACGAGCCAACCTTTTCTGGTTGTATCCACCTCGAAATCCGGGTGGAGCTCCTCCAGAAACGATATGACCGCTTCTGCCGTCCAGCCCCATTCCTGCGCCAATGCTTCATCCAGAATCAGAAGCGGTTGATTCTGAACATGAAGCAGCAGCCACAGGAGCGCTTCCGCCTTCGTCTTCTTCTCCGATTCACGAAGGTATCGGCTGAGTCGCTCTTTCATGATGTCACCTCCAGTGAGGAGGGGTTTCCCCCTCCCGTTGATCATGGCTGAAACATGGAGACGGATAAGATCTTTTCCTCCCCTTTTTTTAAGCTAAGACTTGGCGCATTTCTTCCAAGGTGAACTGATCAAACTTCTTGCCCAGTTTTTCTTGCATCTGCTTCACCTTGTCGGCGACTTCCGGCTGTTTCTTCGCCAAGGCAATAATCTTTTTGCTCAACAAAGCGGGTTCCGCTTTCTCGATTCGCGCTTTGTAATCCATCACTTCTTGGTACGTCCAAATCCCAATCTCCTCTTTTTTCTTCTGCTCCAACTCTTTCAACTGGGAAGCGACTTGCGGATACGTTTCCGCCATTTGGCTGATGTATTCAATCGCCTCACGCTTGATCTCGGTATAGGATTTGACCTCTTCTCCGTCAATGAGCCAAGCCTTGATCTTGTTGCCGGCTTCCAGTGTGATGGTTCCGGCATAATCCGTGAACAAGCCGGGCGTATCTTCCGGATACGGGGAGATTTTTGAAAGGGATACGTTCCAAGGGTTTGATGATGAGCCGTTGAGTTTGAATAGGTATGTTTATACAGAGAACAACCCTATTTTAAATATAGATCCAAATAGCAGATTTTCATGGAGATTAGCAAAGATTGGTTTTTGGCATATATCTTTGGCAGTATGGAATTTATTTAATATAGTATGGGGTTGGCAACTTAATATTCGTAAACACTCAGTAAGATGGACCTTGGGATTTTTGGCTTCTACGCTTCTTATTTCTGCTGAAACCTTTAATGTAATTACAACTCTAGATGCCTTAACTGTTATATCTTTTGTCTATAGGTATGTCCGGATATATTCAGTCATAAAGCATCTTAACTTAGGGATTTACTATTTGCGATTAGCTCAGCGACGATAAATGTAAAAATAGAAGACCTCATTTACCTTAATGTTTTAGTGGTAAATGAGGTCTTGTTATCCAAAAAGATGAGGAATGTATATGAATAAATTTGTACTACATATTATCGGGGTTGCTCTGATTACGATTGGTCTTATAGGTGTAATTGTATTTTGGGGGTTTGGATCAAGGATCAACAAAAAATATGAAGACTCACACGACTTACCGTTATTAGTCAGTTTTTTGTTAGACGTTTTTTTTGGAGGATATAATTTTATAGGTATTGGTTTGCTATTTTTTTTATTCGGAATAGTAATGGGGGTAATTGTATATTTTGAATGATGAAAGATTTTTTCTAAATTAGAGTATCTGCGTACCATACCTACGACAGCGATGGCAACTATGAAACCAAGACCCCTGATCCGGAAGGTCGTATTATCCAACCCACCCATGATTCAGTGGGCAATTAAAATATGACGGTGAGGTGAACCAGTTGAGTATTGCTTGGGGTACCATCATCTTTCAATTCTTCGCTATGTTAGTAAGCCTCTTTCTTTGCGGGCTATTCATATGGATGATGATTGTCGTTATTAAGAAATACAAGTAACAAAATACAAGTCTGTTGATAACGCTTCTGTAATGGAAAACGGGTTTATTACTGTCGCCAAGATCAATACTTCTCGTGTTGATTAATCAAATACTGAGGTCTGGCGGATTGTAATTTCCTTTTTTTACGAAAACCTGATGACCAGTTGATTACAGAGAATGTGGCTTACCGGTAGACAGTAAACCACACCAATATAAAATTAAAGGATAATAATATGAAAAACATATGGACTACTCAACTAATTGCTGTACTGTACTGTTTGTCCGCTATTTCGAGTTTTCACATCTATGAATTGTAAGAAAATTTTTATTTATCTTGCTGCATATTTATTATTCCTGTTATTTTCTGTTTCATCTACACAATAAAAAAATGCAGGGATCGATCATTTTCTCGATCTTTTACACTATTTCTGACCCTCTTCTCTTACCCAATCTATTATTTTCTTTTTACTTATTTACTTAGCTTTTTATCTCCTGTAGATTCCGAGGACTATGGTGCAGGTCTGTTGGGACTTGCTATTTTTAGCATTACTTTCATTTTAGTTTTATTAAATACCTTGTTAGGTGTATTATTTATCAAATGCTTTAAAAAGGTTTAAATTGATCAAGTTCGAAGTTGTGTTTGCCAAAATAGGCAGGCGTTTAACCAAACATTGGACTAACTGAATAACGAAACTCGTCTCGTTTGCAAAGCATGCTTTGTCGCAAACGAGCTTGGATACCAAGGATGTAATGAAAAGCCGCTTGTTGGTTTCATAAAATTCTTCTTACGAATGGTAATTTTTGTGTATTGACTCATCACTGTTTTCGAACCCAACAATACCATCTAATTTTATGAAGGATTTAAAAGTGTCAAAAAATAAATGATTAAAGCCGGCTTGAAATTAAACCAAGATGCCGAATAAGAAATTGACAGCATCTTTGGATGGCGAAGGAAATTTCATCAAAATAGTTAACAACGACTCTAGCTCTTTGTTAACTAACAGGTGGGTAGACTTGCAATGAAAGGATTAAATACAAACACACTTTTAAAAAACTTGGTCCGGTACTCCTTTTTTGATTGGGACAATGAGGGAAATGGCACAGAGCCATTATTATTGGGAATGCCTGAAGCAATTTTAAAACAGCACCAAGTTGAAGAGTTCTATCATTCCTGGGGGATTGAAGCTGTTCATAATCCGCATGCTCATCCTTCATTTTCCGCGGAAGACTGGCTTCGATTGGAAAATGATTTCTTTGACTGGTTGAATATCGGGAAACACCTTTTGTTTCCTGACGGATCCGCGATCGTCACTCCTTCCTTACAACAGGATTGGTTTTTCAATGGATATGATCCAGATAAAAATGAGTGGATGAAATACGATTTTGAGCAATACGAAAACCTGTTGTTGAGTCATCAGATCATCCAGCAACCGCCCAGTTTAAGAGAAGATTACAGAGGAGCCGTTGTTGAAAATTTCGAGGAGTTCAAGATCACGTCAAAAATGTCAATCAGAGGAGTGCCCTTGCTGTTTTTTTCCAATAATGAAATGGTGATCACTATAACGGATTACTTAACTATCAAGATACATTTTAAAAATAATTCAATCAAAGAAAAAAAGAAATACCAACTGATTGATATTATGAATCCCCAGTTTTTACGCTAATACGTAAGATTTGGGGTCAAAAATTAAGAGGGAAAGATCTTTAAAGTCTTCAAATAAATTTGAGCACTATGAGTGCGGATGATTTATTTGAAGGTTGATTGAATAAAGCCGGTTCAATATTTATGGGCGTTGGTTATTTTATTTGGCTCATGGCTTATTTTTGCAAGTAGATTTTTTCAATGGGAACCCATTGCGATTATTTCTATTATATTGATAAAAAATTTTTACTACAGAATAAAAGAAATCAGCAGTAAATATTAAATCCTGTATTCCTTATATTAGGAACAATGGCAACGAGCCAATGTAAAACAACCTCAAATTGGTACGTAGTGATAGAAGTTTGTAATTGCTCCACTTGATACTAGCCCAATGTAAAGTTACCAAAAAGTTGGCACAGCTACAATTTCAATTACAGGTCTTGGATTTTATACAAGATATTTGCAAAGAACCTTCCAAATAAGAATATAGATTTTTAGGCACTCATAGGGAAGACTATGAGTGCTATATGTCTATTTAAATATGGAGGACTATAAATGCATATAGAATCAAGTCAAAAAACGGACAATGAATTAAAGATTGCATTGAAAAAATGGAATTGGGGCGCTTTTTTTCTTACATTTATTTGTGGGATTTTCCATCGGGTCTATTTTTCTTTATGGGTTTTCTTCCCTGTTATCGGTTGGATTATGGTTCCATTTATATTAGGAGCTAAAGGAAGTAAATGGGCATGGGAAAAAGGCAATTGGCGAGACCTGGAGGAATTCCAGGAAAAACAGGAACTGTGGCAAAAGACTGGTTTCGTTATTTTTATTATCCTTTTTATTCTATTTTTACTTCCAATGCTATGGATTATTATTGATGTTCTTTTTGCACCAAGTAAAATATGCTCATAATTAGCCACCTGTAAAAGTGTCAATAATCCTACTTCAACTACAACAAGCAAGACCAGGTGGCCCGCCGCAAAACAGCCGCCGGCAACATGACCTTCAACCGCTACAACGGCGCCGGAGACTTGATGGAACGGGACATCTTCGACAAATACGGCACCTTGCTCTACAGCTATCTTTATGCGTATGACAACAAGAGCCGGATCACCTCCGTGACCGAAACGGACAGCATCAACCCGCCGAAAACGACGTCTTACGAATATGATGCTCTCGACCAACGGATCAAAGAAACCCGATCGGACGGAACGGTGATCGAATTCTTCTTGTAAAACCGATTAAATCAGGATTCATTTAATAATAGTACACTTCTTTAAGCTGTAAAGATCCCTAAAAAATCACAAATATTGAACGGAAAAGAAAGTAGCAGAAGGGGTAAGAGTTGCCCCTCTCACTATAGACGAGATCCGAAAGGGGATTTGAGCCAGGATGTGGGGCTATATTTTTTTCTTCTTAATAGGCATATTATTTATATATATAGGATTTAAATTCGACGAAAATACAAAAATACCTAGCCTACAAGGTACTAATTTTTTTGGTGACTTAATCATTTTCATTTTGAGCCTTCTGCCATGGTATGTACACGTGCCTTATTCATATTGCTGGGAATAGGGATCTTGGCATTGGAAATCTATGTGTATGTGCAAAATAATTGATTGGTTTAAATAGCAGATCTTTGCGTTCACGAACGATGCTTACGACGTCAACGGCAACCTCGCCAACCAGACGGGCACCGTCGTCAATCCCTATACTACGCGGGTTATCGTTATGCCAAGAAACCGGTTTGTATTACTTTATTACTTGCAATCTAAATGAATCTTTTAGACCAGCAACTATTAATTCGCTGGCTCCGATTATAACAATAAAATATTTTTCTTAAATAATTTAAGGAGCAGTGAATAAATGAGTTATTATTGTGGAGGATATTTTCTAATAGAACAGCAGGCAAGGCCAAGTTATGTGAACACTGATATAGTTCCATCCACTATATTGTCTGTAAGCTCTTGCATTAGCACTACTTATCCTAATGGATTTAATTGGTTTACAAAATACAATCAAGATATGAATAAAGAAATAATTGAAATTTGCAAGAAATGGATAGGTATAAAACTGGAAAGTGATCAAATGGGTTGGCCAGACGTATTCTTTGATTTAGAAACAGCAAGAGAATTTTATCGAAAATTTTTATTTCCTTTTCCAAAATTGAGATGTATTGGAATTGGTTTAAAAGTTGAGTTTGTAAAAGATTTTCTCGATTACCATTTATCTAATGGAGAAGGAATAAGTAAGTGCCTAGCTCGAAAAAGATTTCTAAATGATAAAGAGAAATTTCTGGGTTATGAAGTCTTAGGGTATGACTCATGCGTCCTTCATTCTTTTTTATGTAATGGTCTTGAAGAAGAACTTCCCCGTTTTGGGATTATACTTAATTCAGAAGGTTTGATTTCTACATTTGAACAGGCTGTCAAGCTTTCGGAGTATTTTTCTAGTATGGATGGATTGGAAGCTGAATTGTATTTTCCATGGGTTTTAAAAAAATATGAGCTTCATTAGACTGGGAAGCATTGTTTGAGACACCGTTTCGCAATGAAATCCCGTCCCAAAGTTTGCAAAAGGGACGCATCAGTAACATCAAAGTTAAGTGTGAAAAGTGGTTCCGGACGCCATCACGACGTACCAAACCAATGACAGCAATGGCAACTACGGCAACCTCGTCGACCAGACGGGTGCAGTGGTAAACCCCTATACGTACGCGGGCTACCGCTACGATGCCGTTGAGTTTAAATAAGTATGTTTATACAGCGAACCATCCTGTAAATACAATATTGATCCAAATGGTCATTCGATGGTTGGCCGTTACCTGGCATACGCTATACGCCATGTTTCGGCAGGGATAGTAGAACTTTACATTGGTAGCGCGGCTTGAAAACAGGCTTCAATCAGTTTATGATAGCTGCCTTAAAAAACAATGGCCCGGGTACTATCGAGGATTCTTAGACTGGCAATTAAGTCGAATGATTAGACACGGCCCAAAACAGGCTGTGTCTAACTGACATTTCGAGGTAAGGTGAGCGTTGATGATGGATGGCATTTTTGTAAGCTTCCTATATTTGATAGGGATTATTGTTTTGACAGTAATCATTATTTTATATTTTGCCGGTTCTTTGAAAACCCGTTTAGGAATAATAATGGTCCTGATCTATTATGTTTGGTTTCTCTTTTATCTTTGTTTTTCGAATATCTGGATGGAGATATCGCTTTATTTTGCGAAAAAGTAATATAATTCTTTATTCGATGACCTTTTCCTATTATTTAGTGAAATTTATTTAGCGGTATTTTTTATAAAGAAATTGAAGGAGGACATTCGTACAGATTGATATGTTTGACTGTTCGCCTGCAAAGAAGTCAGAGGTTTTTGTGGAATATGGCCAATAACTGCCCTTTATACATGGAAGGGTGAAGCTAGTACATGGATCAGAATCCCAACTGAGGTAATGCATTCATGTATTTATCCAGGATAAAAACAATATTGAATTGGCTCTTTTTACCCTGTTACTTGACTTTTATATATTTTAGTATTACTGATACTACACCTCCATGGATTGACTATTTATTAGGAAGCAACTTCATGTTAGCAGCCATTAGCTATGGAATAGATTACATTATGGAGGAAAGAGTAGTAGAGAAAAAAACATTCCTTATTGTTGCGGTCATCTTTGCCGTGATTGCCATTCTAATCTTTCTTATAAAACCTATTAAATCCGGGATTATTTAATAATGATAAATAGAAAAATAAATGAGTCATTGTTATAAGTGTACTGGTACTACACCATTTCTGTTTTTCAATTAATTTTGCTTTAGTACTTCTTATCAGGTTGCGCACACTTGACCCAAAATTTTCACAACGTCTAAACACCCGGGAATACTCATAACAATTTTAATCACTACGGCCATGATCACCATCCTCCTCTGGAAATGGGCGGAAAAGAGCAAAAACCTTTTGATCAGGTTAATTATTTTAGGTCCTTTTTATATTCGAATGTTATATAGCTCTGTTGAAGATCTTGTGAAGAGCTTTTCTGGTCAAAAGTATTTTCTTTCTCTCTTTCATGCATTAGTGATTATTGTCATGTTCATTGTGTATTCATTATCGCAATTAATGAACGTTTGTTGTTTAATTTGATCCGAAAGAAAAGGAGTAAAGAAAATAGCAAAAGTAATTAAAAGTGATTTTAAAAACCATGATTTTCAATTTAGCAGGAAAACATATTTATACCAATTAGACAGTCATGGAGATGTCTCGGCCCTGACGGGTAGCACGGATGCCAATGTCTTCACGGCCGGAATTAATCTGAATAAACAGCTCTTGTATTGAAAATATATAGAAAATAAAAACAAATCAATCTTAAATAATTGTTCACAAATAGCGGTTAAAAAGACGCTGATTCTCTTTTAAGTTTTTCGAATAATATTTTGCAATGGAAAATTTCCATTTCTGCAGATAGAGGACAGTTCGGGTTTGCAACTGGTGTTATTCCAGCTCGGCTATTCCATCTATTTGTACAACATCCTTTTTTTCTCTGAGGAGGAACGCTATGGCCGGATTGAAAAACAGACGGGGCATCCTTTTGGCTTCAGGTGTAGCCGCAGCAATTGCCTTTTCCCTTCCAGTCTGTCCTTCCACTTGGGCTAATCCGCCGGTGGTCAAAGTGATGGCGAGCGATGTACGGGATCAATTGCAGAGCGATTTCAACGGGAAAAAGCAAAACATCAAGATGGAAACGGAAGGAAAGCAGGCGGTACTTACAGTTGGACAAGCTGATGACACAGCCGTCTATACTTCGCCCGTGATCAAGTCGAAGATTGTGTTTACCGATGTAGGCATCCACTGGAAAAACCGGTCGAAAAACAAGGATCTTGGCGCCCGGAATACAAAGGTGGAGGTTCGCTTCTCTGCGGACGGGCAAAAATGGTCCGACTGGCAAGTGGCCGAAGTATCGGATGATGTAGGTCCTCATCCAAATCAGGAGGAAACATTCAGCGACTTGATTTATGCCGGAAACGGACGTTACCTGCAATACCGAGTCCATCTTACCGGAAACAAAAAAGTTTTGCCACGGATCAAGGATATCAAAGTAACCTTTATTAACTCGCGCGACGGCAAAAAAATCGTATCCAAAAAGCCGTTCTGGGAAATCCTCTTCGATAAAGTCGATGCCGCAGTGAACAAGCCTGATGTCGTCTCCCGGGCAGAGTGGGGGGCTGACGAATCGCTGCGCTTTAAAGACGGAGTTGAGACCTGGCCGCGTGAATATCATCCGGTGACGCACCTGTTCGTTCACCATACGGATACGCCAAACGATGATCCTGATCCGGCGGCACGTATTCGCTCCATTTACTATTACCACACTGTCACGCGCGGTTGGGGCGATATCGGTTATAACGCCATCATCGGCAGTGATGGACGGATCTATGAAGGGCGTAAAGGAAAAGACGATGAAGTGCTGAGCAACGGCGTTGTCGGAGCAGGAACCTATGCCTTTAACTACGGAGGTTTCTCCGTTTCTTTGATGGGTAACTACCAGGACGCACCGCTTCCGAAAAACATTCGCGACTCGCTGGTGAAACTGCTTGCCTATGAAGCATCAATCAACAACATCAATCCGGTGGGCAAATCGGATTTTGTGCGGGATTATCCCTACAACGACCCCAGTGTGCCAAAAGTGGACTACAATATGCCAAACATCGCCGGCCACCGCGATTCCAAATACACACCTGGCACTGAATGTCCAGGGGACTATGTTTATAACGATCTTCCCAACATTCGCAAGGATGTGAAAGCAGCGATCGATGCCGCCAGTGTCAACCCGAACTTAAAACGGCTGTCCGGGGCAAACCGTTATGAAGTGTCGTCCAATGTCAGCCAAGAATTGTCAGCTCTCAACATTTCATCGGATACGGTGCTTTTGGCCCGCGGCGATCTTTATACCGATGCGCTTTCCGGAGGTCCGTTGGCTGCCAAAAACAAATCGCCGATCTTGCTGACCACAACCGATTCTCTGCCAACCCAGGTTCAATTGGAATTACAAAGGCGCAAACCGGGCAAGGTGATCATCCTGGGTGGAACGGGCTCCGTTTCGGCCAATGTGGAAACACAGCTCCACAATCTTGGAATCACTGATGTTGAACGGATTGCCGGTCCAAACCGCTTCGCAGTTTCCGCTTCCGTGGCTGATCAGGTGGTCGACGGCGGAACGCAAACAAAAGCGTTTATCGCCAGCGGTCTCACTTTCCCTGATGCGCTGTCGGCATCGGGAATCGCCGGGCAAAACGGCATGCCGATTTTGCAAGTATTGACCGATTCGATCCCCGACGAGACAAAAGCGTTTATTTCCGAACATCCGGAGATCAATGAATATATAATCGTCGGCGGTCCGGGAACGGTTTCGGATAATGTAAAAGCGCAATTGGAGCAAATGGGCAAACAGGTTGTGCGCATCGGCGGAGCCAACCGCTTTGAGGTGGGAGTCAACCTGGCCGACTATTTCAATGTCAAACCGTCCTCGATCGTCTTTGCCCGCGGCGATTCATTCCCTGACGCCCTGTCCGGAGGGCCACTTGCAGGACTGACCCAGTCACCGATCTTGTTGACCATGCCAAATTCATTGCCGACCCCGGTAGACAACTATCTGTCTGCTCATCAAACGGTGTTCCAAAAAGGATATATTCTCGGCGGAACGGCATCCGTTTCCACCACCGTTGAGCAAAAAATCTCCAGCTATATGGTCAACCAGTAAACGTTCATGAAAAAAGCCGGTCTCTATCTTCGAGAGCGGCTTTTTTCTTGTCCTATGCGTTTCCCAACAAGGCGATGAGCAAAGCCTTCTGGGCGTGCAAACGGTTTTCCGCCTGCCGGAAGACTATGGATGCCGGACCGTCGATCACCGCTTCCGTCACTTCCAGACCTCGATAGGCGGGGAGGCAGTGCATAAAGACTGCATCGTTTTTCGCCTGGGCCATCAGCTGTTCATTCACTTGGTAGCCGGCAAATACTTCCGCGCGCAACTCTTTTTCTTCCTCCTGCCCCATGCTGGCCCAGACGTCGGTATAAACGGCATCGGCCTCTTTGACGGCGGACGCCGGATCGGAATGGAATGAAAGGGTTCCTCCTGTAGATCGGGCGATCTCCTCGGCTTTTTGCCAAATGGCAGTGTCAGGCTCATATCCGGCCGGTGTGGAGACGGACAGGTGCATGCCTGTTAACGCGGACACCATCATGAGGGAATGAAGAACGTTGTTTCCGTCTCCAATATAGGCCAGTTTCACCCCGGAAAACTTCCCTTTTTGTTCAAACAGCGTAAAGGCATCGGCCACTGCCTGGCAGGGATGGAACCGATCCGTCAATGCATTGATCACCGGGATGGATGCGGCTTCTGCCAATTGCTCCACCATCTCGTGGGAAAACGTGCGAATGACGACGGCGTCCACATATCCGGATAAAATGCGGGCGGTATCCTCGACGGATTCCCCGCGGCCGAGCTGCAATTCATCCTGGCGCAGTTGCAATGTGAATCCGCCCAAGCCGTGAACGGCCACTTCAAAGGAGACGCGGGTGCGGGTCGACGGTTTGTCAAAGATCATCGCGATTCCTTTCCCCTTCAGCGGCGCCTGTTCCAGCCATGCTTCCTTGTTTTTCTTCACATTCTGCGTAAGCTTCAGCAGTTCGTAAACCTCGTCCGGAGACCAGTCCAGCAGACTGAGAAAATCCTGCCCCTTCAGCCGTGCCAATGGGTCTTTTTTCAAAGCAAATGACATATCTGTTTCCTCCTCGTTCCGTTGGCTTCTCACACTCTCTTCCGGTGATCTTGCTTATCGACCGCTGCCTGCGGGCTCAAACCTCTCCAGGCAGGTTTGTTTTATAAGATGAACCGCTCTTCTGATCTGATCCTCCGTAACGATCAGCGGGGGCAACAGGCGCAGCACCTTCTCTCCGGCGGGAAGTGTGACCAACCCCTTTCCGAGAAGCGCTGTGATGATCGGGGCCACCGGCTGGTCAAACTCCACCCCGGCCATCAATCCTTTCACCCGCACGGAAACCATCCCCGGCAACCCCGACAGTTCATCGGTCAAAAGCCGGGCAAAGAGTTCACCCTTGGCTTTTGTCTCTTCCAGGATCGGGGTCTCCTCCAGCTCAGCCAGCACGGCAGCGGCCACCGCAGTCGCCAGAGGGTTGCCTCCAAATGTGGTACCGTGTGTTCCCGGGCCCAGCACCGGTTTCAATTCTTCCCTAGCGATCATCGCTCCGATCGGGAAGCCGTTGCCCAATCCCTTGGCAGCCGTGATCACGTCAGGTTTCAGACCGTACGTCTGAAAAGCAAATGCCGCTCCCGTTCTGCCGATTCCGGTCTGTACCTCATCCACCATCAGCAAGATCTCTTTCTCCTTGCACCACGCGGACAGCCCCTCGATAAAATCGGGATCAGCCGGGCGCACTCCACCTTCTCCCTGAACCAGTTCCAGCAGAACGGCAGCGGTCGTCGCTCCTGTCGCCTGCTTCACCGCCTCCAGATCGCCGAAGGGAACAGTGCGAAATCCGCGCGGGAGCGGGGAAAACCCATGTTTCACCTTGTCCTGGCCGGTCGCCGTCAAGGTGGCAAGGGTACGGCCATGAAAAGACCCCTGGAAAGTGATAATCTCCGGTTCACTGATCACTTTGGCTTCTTGCGCCCATTTCCGGGCTAGTTTGATTGCCGCTTCGTTTGCTTCCGCTCCGCTGTTGCAGAAAAAAACCGCTCCCAGACCGGTCAGGCGGGTCAGACGCTGCGCTGCTTTTTCCTGTGCCGGCACTTGAAACAGATTGGAAGTGTGCCAAACTGCTTCGGCCTGGTCGAGCAAGGCCTGCTTGATCCGCGGATGATTATGCCCGAGATTGGTAACCCCGATTCCGGAAGCGAAATCGAGATACGTTTTTCCCTGATCATCTTCCAAAACCGCCCCGTTTCCTTTTAAAAAACGGACATTATGGCGTACGTATGTGGGAAAGAGCGACATGTTCGTCCACCCCCTCTTTCAAAATTCGCGTTCCCGAAACGGGGTCAAATATGCCGGCTTTTTTGCCGCTGACAATCCTCACTTCCCTGACACTCCCCTCCAGAGAGCGAACGGCCGAGCGCACTTTGGGGATCATGCCCCCCGTAATCGCACCTTGGGCAATATAAGTTTCGATCATCGCCGGATTCATATGGGAAAGCAAAGTGTCTTCGATGTAGACGCCATCCACATCGCTGACCATGACCAGTTGTTCCGCCCCAAGCGCCCGGGCGATTGCCCCTGCCGCCTCATCCGCATTCACATTCAAAACCTTTCCTTGCCCGTCGATTCCGAGAGAGGCGATGACCGGCAACCATCCTTGCTGCAAAATCGTTTGCAGCCGTTCCGCATGGACAGCGGTCACCTTACCAACATACCCCAGCTTCGGATCTTCCGGTTCAACCTGTAACAGGTTTAAATCGACTCCGCTCAATCCCAGCACCGCCACTCCCTCACGGGCAAATCGCGAAACCAGTTCCTTGTTCACCTGTCCGGCCAGGGCCATTTCAGCAATGGTCAGCGTTTCACCATCCGTAACGCGGCGTCCGTCAACAAAGGCGGGTTTTTTGCCGATTCGCTCCATCCATCGGGAAATAAACGGGCCCCCTCCATGAACGATCACGAGCGAGAGCCCCTCTGTTTTCTGCATTCGGGCACAGCCGGCAAAAAATCCGGGATCGAGATTTTCCAGAACACTTCCGCCAACCTTGACGACGATCACTTTTCCCATTGATACTCTCCTTCCGTTCCCTGCGGACTACGTGCGATAACTGGCGTTGATCCGGACATATTCATAGGTCAAATCGCATCCCCAGGCGGTCGCGCACCCATTTCCCTGATGCAGATCGAGGGTGATCCTCACCGTCTCTTTTTTGAGCTCCTTCTCCGCTTCCAACTCATCGAAGGGAAGAGGAAGTCCCTCACGCACAACCGGAATCTCTCCCAGACGCACTTCCACCGCGTCTGCATTCAGATCGGGCGCACCGTAACCGGCTGCACAAACGATCCGTCCCCAGTTGGCATCCGCGCCGTAGATGGCCGCTTTTACCAGATTGGAACCGACGACCGCCTTGGCCACTTTCCGCGCAGTCTCATCGGACCCGGCTCCCGCCACCTTCACTTCGATCAGCCGGGTCGCCCCTTCTCCGTCGCGCGCGATCATTTTGGCCAGCTCTTCACACACATAGGCAAATGCGGCACGAAACTGGTTCCACTCCGGATGATTGCGGCCGAGGGGCTGATTGCCGGCCAAATTGCTGGCCATCGTAATCACCATGTCATTGGTGCTGGTGTCACCGTCGACGGTGATCATATTAAAAGAGAGATCGGTCTCTTTCCACAAAAGGGATTGCAACACATCGGAGTCGATGACGGCATCGGTGGTGATAAAAGCGAGCATCGTGGCCATGTTCGGCTTGATCATCCCGGACCCTTTGGCCACACCGGCAATCCTGACGCACTTTCCGTCGATCTGAAGTTCTACCGCCACTTGTTTGGTGCACGTATCGGTTGTCAAGATCGCCTGGGCAAATTTGTCGTCCCCTTTTTGCAACCGGGGAACCAATTGATCCAGTCCCTGTTCCACCCGCTCCATCGGCAGGTATTCACCAATCACTCCGGTCGAGGCGACAGCAACGAAATGCTCGGGAATCCCCAGCAAATCGGCCGTCTTTTTCCTCATTTGATAAGCATCTTCCAACCCTTTTCGTCCCGTGCAGGCATTGGCGATCCCGCTGTTGACCACAATTGCCTGAATGCGCCGCCCGGCCCCGAGACTCTCCTGTGTCACTTTCAGCGGAGCTGCCTGAAAAGCGTTGGTCGTATAAACAGCGGCCACGGAGGCGGGCACTTCGCAAACAAGCAATCCCAAATCCGGGCGTTTCCGCTTGATGCCGGCATGCATTCCCGCAGCGACAAACCCGTTTGGAAATGTGATTTTTGCATCGGAAGCCACGGAAAACATCTGCTTCTGCACGCGCTCTTTGATTGTCTCCACTTCTCTTCTCCTCCTTTTCTCCTGGTCTTCTCTCTTACGGATACAGCGGAATCCCGGTCAGCCCGCTCTCCTCCGGCCAGCCGCAACGAAGATTGGCGTTTTGCACTGCCTGGCCGGCCGCCCCCTTCATCAGATTGTCAATGGCCGCCATCACAACAATGCTTCCCGTTCGCTCATCCACATGGAAGCCGATGTCACAGAAGTTGCTCCCCTGCACCGCCTTGGTCTCCGGCCAACCTTCTTTCAACACACGGACAAAAGGCCGGTTTTGGTAGGTCTCACAATACAAATCAAACAGATCCCGGTTTGTATAATTATTCAAGTTGGTTGCATAAAGGGTGATCAGAATTCCGCGATTCATCGGCACCAAATGGGGAACAAACCGGATGCGCACCGGTGAATCGGCACAGATTTCCGCAAAACGCTCCATTTCCGGCGTATGCTGATGACGGTCCGCTTTATACGGCCGGACATTTTCATTCACTTCGCAAAACAATGTCGCCAGCCCCGGCTTTCTCCCTGCCCCGGATACCCCGGATTTGCCGTCGATGATGACCATGGCCGGATCGATCACTTTTTCCTTCAGCAAAGGCAGAAGCGCCAACAGCGAAGCCGTGGGGTAACAACCCGGATTGGCGATCAACTGTGCTTCCGGCAGCCGGTCGCCAAACCACTCGCTCAGACCGTACACCGCTTTCTCCATCCAGGTACGGGGCGGGGCTTCTTTCCCATACCACGCTTCGTAAACCTCCGGCTCGCCCAGACGAAAATCCCCGGACAGGTCGACCACGATCACGTTCCGTTCCGCAAGGGCGGGAGCGTATTTGCCGCTGACGCCGGCGGGAGTGGCAAAAAAGACAAGATCGACTTGTTCCGCCAATTCATCCACATTCAATCCGGAAAAGGCATATCCCAAATGCCGCAAATGCGGAAACGCCTGATCCAGCGCTTCGCCCGTTTTTGAAGTTGAAATCAGTTTCGTCAGTTCAAAATGGGGGTGTGCCGCCAGCAGGCGGATCAACTCAACTCCTCCGTAGCCGGTGGAGCCAATCACTGCTGTTTTCAATTGATTGCACCTCTTTTTTTGGAACGACCTTTGCAAGTTATGTATCATTATACAATTATATTAATATTTATTCAACCATTCCATAAAAAAAGACCACCGTTTTTAGGTGGTACAACATGTATAAAGTCCGGTTGGTATTCTCTTTGCTCCCGGCTCCTTGATCGCAAAGGTCGGTGCAGAATATCACCGATCCCCTTCGACTGAAAAGCCGGCGTTCGGCCCCTGCCAGCCATCCCCGATCTCTTTCTTCTGTTTGCCGTCAGATTCGAAATTCAAAATACGATTGTGTATTTCAGGCAGATGGCCGGCCCGGGTCCCTCTTATGTGAAATCCTCATTTTTTCTGCGACAGCCATTCGGCCAGCTTTTCCCGTGCTTCCTTGGGCACTTGCGTTTGCGGCGGCATCTGCCCTTGCCCGTTTTCGATCACGTGCATAATCTGCTCTTTGCTTAATTTGCTGCCGATTTTCTGGAGGCTCGGGCCATATCCCCCTTGCAGGTTGCCGCCATGGCAGGCAGAACAGTTATTGGCGAACACTTCCTGCGGTGTATCCGCCGCACTGCTGCTTTGCTGTTGCTGTTCCTGTCCGGCGGTGCTGCATCCTGCCAGCAAGAGGGCTGCAGCTGCCCCTGTCGCCAAAAGGAATTTATATTTCACCCGACTCACCCTTTACTTGGAGAACCATTTTTTACCTGATTCCTGTTTGGAACGTGAGGAGCTTTTTTCTTTTTCATCCATCGCCGCAGCGATTTCGTCTGTCGTAAACATCTGTGTATCAATCAAGGTCGCTTTGCCGAGATCTTTGCTTTCCCGCCCGCGATCGGGTTTTAACAGGCTCCGCTTGTATAAACGGCGGTTTTCCAAAGAATCGCCCTTCTGTTCGGAATCGGCTTTCTGCGGCGCCATTGGTTTTTTCTTCTTGGGCGATTCCAGTTTGTCCGTTTCTTCTTCATGGTTCGCCTTGCGTGTTTTCGTCCGGATGGCAAAAGACTTTTCTTTGTCTTCAACCTGTTCGTAGAGCTTGTCCAGCTTCGGCTGTTCTTCGCTTTTTTCTTTTGACGCTGATTTTGACACAGAAGACAGACGGGAAGACCGGCTTCGTTCCACTTTCTCTTTCTCCGCTCTGTCTTCCCGTTTCCGATCCGGTTTGCTCTGCTTGCTCAGGACTTGGCTGTCACGCACAATGATTTCTTTATCTTCATCCGGCAGCGGCTCGGTTGGCCGTTCGCGCGGAATATACTGCTGCTTCTTCTTCATCTTCTCCCGTCTCAACGTGGAACGGCGCACTTGTTCAACGGAGATTTTCATATCTTCACTGCCCAAACTTCCTTCCGGAAACATCTGTTCCAGTTCTGCCACTTCCCGCTTTCGCTTTTTGCTGACAATCAAGCTGATCACGACAATCAGAATCAGGACGATTACCAGGGCGGCTACACCCGCAATCTGCGGATTTTCCATAATAAAATCCATCGACTTTTACCTCCTTTTCCCATTCTCCCCGACCAATGACGAGCAGGGAAACCAACTGCCGAACTCTATTTGCCCGTAAAGCGGGGAGGTCTTTTTTCCAAAAAAGCATCCATTCCTTCTGCCCGGTCATCGGTGTTGAAGGTCAACCCGAAATAAGAAGCCTCCAAATGAAGTCCGGCAGAAAGATCGGTTTCTGTTCCGATATCAATGGCTTTCTTTATATACCGAAGAGCAATCGGCGCTTTTTGCGCCAACTGTTTTGCCAATCGCTTCGCCTCGTCCAGAAGCTGATCGGCCGCAACCACTTTTTGCACCAAACCGAGGCGCGCGGCCTCCTGCGCATCGATCATCTCACCCGTCATGCACAGGTATTTCGCCGTTCCTGTGCCAACACGGCGGGCGAGACGCTGTGTCCCTCCATATCCGGGAATAACGCCCAAGTTGATTTCCGGCTGGCCAAAGCGAGCACGATCAGAAGCGAGGATGATATCACCGGCCATCGCCAATTCACATCCTCCACCCAAAGCATAGCCATTCACTGCCATAATCACCGGAATCGGCAAGCTTTCAATCCGGCTGAACAACCGTTGCCCGAATGCGGCCAGGCGCTCCGCTTCCGTAGCGGACGGGATCCGGCGCAGCTCCGTGATATCTGCTCCGGCGACAAATGCTTTCTCACCGCTGCCTGTCATAATTAAAACACGAATCTCCTCGTCCTGCTCAATCCAAGAAATGACAGCGTCCAGTTCCTCCAGCAATTCCCGGTTGAGCGCATTTAACACTTTCGGACGGTTAAATGTGACAAGTGCCCAGGCATCCCCTTTTTCCACTTGGACGTTTTTCCAATCGGACATGAACCGGTCACCCCTCTATTCTTTTTCAGGCTCTTTTTATCCTTTGTTCATCAACTTACGCAGATAAGCCTCAATAAACGGATCAAGTTCTCCATCCATCACCGCTTGCACATTTCCCGTTTCCGTCTGGGTGCGGTGATCCTTCACCATGCTGTACGGATGGAAAACATAGGAGCGAATCTGGTTGCCCCAGCCGATTTCGGTCTGCTCCCCTTTCAGGGCTTGCAGTTCCTTCTGCTGTTCTTCCATCTGGCGTTCATAAAGACGTGCCTTAAGGATTTTCATCGCACGCTCACGGTTCTTGATCTGCGAGCGTTCTGACTGGCAGGTCACGACGATCCCGGTTGGAATGTGGGTAATCCTTACCGCCGAATCGGTCGTGTTGACGTGCTGGCCGCCTGCCCCGCTCGAGCGATAGGTATCGATTTTCAGCTCATCGGGACGGATTTCGATTTCCACATCATTGTCAATCTCCGGCATCACATTGACAGAAACAAAGGAAGTATGCCGGCGGCCGGACGCATCGAACGGCGAGATGCGGACAAGCCGGTGCACCCCTTTTTCTGCCTTCAGATAGCCGTAAGCATTGATTCCCTTGATGAGCAGCGTGACACTTTTGATTCCCGCCTCTTCACCGGGCAGATAGTCCAGTGTTTCCACTTTGTACCCGCTTTTTTCCGCCCAGCGGACGTACATCCGGTGCAACATCTCCGCCCAATCCTGCGATTCCGTTCCCCCGGCCCCCGGATGCAGTTCCAGGATGGCCGAATTGCGATCATAAGGCCCGCTCAGCATCAGGGTGAGCTCAAAGGCGTCGATCTCCTTTTTCAGCTCACGCAATTCCCGCTCCAACTCTTCGCCCATCGCCTCATCTTCCCCTTCTTCGGCCAAGAGTTCGAGCATCAACTGCGCCTCTTCCTGCTTTTCCTCCAGTTTCTGCATCGTTTCTGTCAGCTCTTTGAGCTGTTTCATTTCATCAATCACTTTTTGGGCTTCTTCCTGATCATCCCAAAACGAAGGGGAAGCCATTTTCTCTTCCAGTGCAGTCAATCGTTCCTTTTTCTGATCGAGGTCAAAGAGACCCCCTGATATCCGCCAATTGCTTGGCTGTATTGGACAAATGCTGTTTCACTTCGCTCATTTCCACATCAATCACCTCATGCTCAAGTCTGTTCCTGAAACATTTTTATTATATATGAAAAAGAAAAAAACACTATCACCGAAAGAGGCAGGGTAAAGCCCCTGCCTCACCGGTTTGCTGGAACTGCTTTTTCGTTTTTTAAACAGCAGTTTTTATATTTCTTTCCACTTCCGCACGGACAGGGTTCATTGCGGCCCACTTTATCATTTCGGCGAATCGGCTGCTTTTTGGGCGCCTCTCCCTCTTCCGATCCCCCGGAATGCGCGACGGCATTGATGGCCACTTCTTCCCGCTCCAGCTCTTCTTCTTCACGGATCACGGACTTCATGACATACTTGATAACCTCTTCCTGAATCTCCTTCACCATTTCCTCAAACATGGCAAAGCCTTCGAATTGATAAGCCCGAAGCGGATTATCCTGGCCATAGGCCCGCAGGTGAATCCCCTGACGCAACTGCTCCATCGCATCGATGTGATCCATCCATTTGCGGTCGACAGTACGCAGGATAACAACTTTGGAGAATTCCTGCAACCGCTCGTTGCCCATTTCCTCTTTCTTCTCTTCATAATGGCGGACAACCTCGTCATAGATGAGTTCGATGATTTCCTTGGGCTCTTTGTTTTCCAGGTCTTCCTCATCAATGCGTCCTTCCGGAAGCAGATTTGATTCAACGTAATCGACGATCGCTTCCAGATCCCAATCTTCTTCCAGCTCTTCCGCGGTATGAATGCCCACGACATTTTCAATCGTCGATTTTGCCATGCCGAGAACGACATCTTTCAAATCATCGCTGGTCAGCACTTCCCGCCGTTGTTTATAAATAATTTCCCGCTGCTGATTCAAGACGTCGTCATATTGCAATACCCAGCGTCGGGCATCAAAGTTGTTGGCTTCCACCTTGCGCTGTGCGTTGGCCACCGCCTTGCTGAACATTTTTCCTTCAATCGGCTGATCATCCGGCAGTCCCAGACGCTCCAGCATGTTTTCCAGGTTCTCCGCCCCAAACCGGCGCATCAAATCATCGGACAAAGAGAGGAAGAACTGGGATGAACCGGGGTCTCCCTGCCGGCCGGAACGCCCGCGCAACTGGTTATCGATGCGGCGGCTTTCATGGCGTTCCGTTCCCAACACGTGCAACCCGCCAAGCTCGGCCACTCCTTCGCCGAGAACAATGTCCGTTCCCCGACCGGCCATGTTGGTGGCAATCGTCACCGCTCCCCGCTGTCCGGCCCGGGCAATGATTTCGGCTTCACGCGCATGGTTTTTCGCATTTAACACTTCGTGCGGAATTCCCCGTTTTTTGAGCGCTCGGGAAAGCCGTTCCGATTTTTCAATCGATACCGTCCCGACCAAAACGGGTTGCCCTTTTTCATGGCGTCGGGCGATTTCCTCGACGACTGCATTAAATTTGGCCTCTTCCGTCTTATACAGAACATCGGACAAATCCTTGCGGGCCATCGGGCGATTGGTGGGAATCGGATAAACGTCCATATTGTAGATTTTGCGGAATTCTTCTTCCTCTGTCTTGGCTGTCCCGGTCATCCCGGACAGTTTTTTGTACAGGCGGAAATAGTTTTGCAGCGTAATGGTGGCCAGAGTCATGCTCTCCCGCTGCACCTGCAAACCTTCCTTTGCCTCAATCGCCTGGTGCAAGCCGTCGCTGTACCGGCGTCCGTACATCAGGCGGCCGGTGAACTCGTCCACGATGACAACCCCGTCCTCATTGACCACATAATCTTCATCCCTTTTCATGAGGACATGGGCTTTCAGCGCCTGCTGCACATGATGGTTCAGCGTGATGTTGCGCATATCGTAGAGGTTATCCACACCGAGGAAACCCTCCACCTTTTTCACGCCGTCTTCGGTAAGCGCAACCTGTTTTGTCTTGATATCCACCGTATAATCTTCGTCTCTTTTCAAACGGCGAACCACTTTGTCGGCCGTATAATACAGATCTGTCGCTTTGTTGGCCTGACCGCTGATAATCAGTGGCGTCCGCGCTTCATCGATCAGGATGCTGTCCACTTCATCGATGATCGCATAGTTCAGTTCGCGCTGTGTCAATTGTTCGGGATAGAGCACCATGTTGTCACGCAGATAGTCAAAGCCGAACTCATTGTTCGTTCCAAACGTAATATCCGCCTGGTACGCGGCCCGTTTCTCATCCGGGCTCATCTGCGGCAGATTGAGTCCGACCGTAAGACCCAGGAATTCAAAAACCTGTCCCATCCATTCACGGTCCCGTTTGGCCAGGTAATCGTTGACGGTCACAATGTGCACGCCTTTGCCGGTGAGCGCATTGAGGTATGCCGGCAGGGTCGATACCAGCGTTTTCCCTTCCCCGGTTTTCATCTCGGCGATATCGCCTTGGTGCAGCACCATTCCCCCAACCAGTTGCACGCGGAAATGGCGCATGCCAAGCACCCGTTTCGCCGCCTCACGCACAACGGCAAACGCCTCCGGCAACAAATCGTCCAAGCTCTCTCCATTTTCCAGCCTATTCTTAAATTCATCCGTCTTTGCCCGGAGTTCTTCGTCGGAAAGAACCTGCATCGACGGCTCCAACGAATCGATCGTATCAGCAAGGGCAAAAAACTTCTTCAATTGCCTCTCTTGCGGATCAAGCAATTTTCGAAGGGCTTGCAACACCTTCATCATCTCCTACCTAAGCTGGATTTATATGAAACAAGAGATTCTTGTATGATCTCGATGAATATAAAAGCCCACATTAATTAGTTTATCAAATTTCGTCCGTTTTTTCACTTTTTACGCCTGGAAAAGCGTTTAGCGGCGCACCAGCTTTTGCAGGATCGTATAAAAACGGTGTGCTAATTTCTTGCGATCCCCTTCGCGATCGATATAATCGCGTCCGTTCTTTTTAATCTCTTCGCGCTCCTCCTGTGAATACGAACGCACGGTTTTAATGGCTTCAGCCAATCCTTCCGGATTCTCCGCCCCGGCGAAGAGCCCGACCCGGTTTTTCTCGACGATTTCACGCACTTCTCCGTCAACCGTGGTCACAATCGGCAATCCGATAAAGGTGTAATCAAACAGTTTGTTGGGCCGGGCACCGCGGAACACTTCATTGTCAGCCAGGGAGATAATCCCCACGTCGGCGGCTTGCGTATAATCGAAAATCTCTGCTTTTGGAACAGGATCGAGCAGATAAACATTATCCAGCCCTTTTTCGCGCTTCAGCCTGATCAGCTTCTCCTTTTCCGGGCCGTCACCGATCAGTACGATGGAAATGCCCGGATCGAGATAGCGGCCCGCTTCCACCACGTATTGCAAGGCATTTGCCGGCCCGTGCGCCCCCGTATAAATGGCCACAAAATCGTCTTCAGGCACTCCCATTTTCCGGCGGAACTCTGCCCGCTTGGACGGGTCCGGCTTCCAGGAGCTGACGACGATCCCATTGGGAATCAGCTCGATTTTATCCGGATCAATGCCCTTATCAGCAATAAATTTGCGCTGATGTTCGGTCAGCACGATGATTTTATCCGCTTTCCGGTAGAGAAACAATTCCATCCAAGTGAGCAGTTTGATGACGTGTTTGTTGTTCAGGCCGCCCATTTTAATGAGCGAATCAGGCCACAGATCCCGAACCTCGAGAACGAACGGACACCGCTTTAACGCTGCCAGCATCCATCCGGAAAATGCGGTAAACAGATGAGGCGAAGAAGCGATTAACACATCGGGTCTCCGTTTGAACAATCCGGCCAGAAAAAAGATGGCGGCAAAGCTCCCCATATTGATGATCCGTTTGAAATCGTTGGTTTTATGGGGATAGGACCAAAGCCAGTTCAGATTCAGTCCCGGAACCTTGTCGAGGGCGTTTTTTTCCTCTGCGGTGACGAAGGTGCGGCGAGGATGGACAAATTTGGAGAGAAACAGCGTGACATCCGCTTTTTCTTCCGTCGCCCACTCCCGCGCCAATTCATAGTGGCGGGTAATCCCGGCGATATTGGGAGGAACCGCATAATGATTCGCTAACCAAATTCTCAACTTCTTCACTTCCTTACTTCTGGACAATCCATTTAAATTCATTTTATGAGATCGCTATAAACTTCAGCCGTGTTGACTTCTTCTATTCCTGCAAATACAGCACTTGCTTGTAACATTCCGGTTACTATATTACATTAACATGAAACAAAAAACGGTCAATGTAATATTAGTGAAATCTTTCGGATATTCTTTTTCCAAAAAAAGGCCGGCGGCCCGGTCAAAAATGGGGCCCCGGCCTGCTCCGGTCAGCCAAGGTCTTTCAGAAGTTGATCTGTGATTTTCTCCGATGCCCGCCCGTCGCCGAACACGTCTTTCATCCTGGTAAAATCAACGGTGAAATTGTCCACTGCATCAAGAATCTTCGATTGATCCGCCCCAACAAGGAGGTTGGCACCCAGCTCAACCGTTTCTGTCCACTCCGTTTCGTCACGCATGGTAATGCACGGAACTTTGGCAAAAAACGCTTCCTTCTGCACTCCGCCGGAATCGGTCAGTATTTTTTTGGCATTGACCTCCAGCTGCAGCATATCCAGATAGCCGACAGGTTCGATCAATTTGACGTTCGGATTGGTAATGGCAAGGCCCATTGGTGCCATTTTGCCCTTCGTCCTGGGATGAAGCGGAAGGACTGCCGGCAGCGGAAGTTCGTTGAGCGCTGAAATGATTTGCGACAAACGGGCCGGATCGTCGGTATTTTCCGCTCGGTGAAGGGTGATCAGGATATATTCCCCGGTCTTTATGTTCAGTTCTTTCAATATGCCGGACTTTTCATTCGCCAATCTGCTGTTGTACTGCACCGCATCCAGCATCACATCGCCAACCAGGTGAACTCCCCGGCGGATGCCTTCGGTGGCAAGATGGTTGACTGCCGTTTGCGTCGGGCAGAAGAGCCACTCAGATACATGGTCGGTGAGAATCCGGTTGATCTCTTCCGGCATCCGTTTGTTGAAACTGCGCAGACCCGCTTCGACGTGTGCGACGGGAACATGAAGCTTGCTGGCCGCGAGCGCTCCCGCCAAAGTCGAGTTGGTATCCCCGTAGACGAGCAAACAATCCGGTTTTTCTTTCAGAATCACTTCCTCGATCCGGGACAGCATCTCCCCTGTCTGCGCGCCATGGGATTTTGAACCGACATGCAGATGATAATCGGGAACCGGAATATGGAGTTCGGAAAAAAAGACATCCGACATTGATTTATCGTAATGTTGACCCGTATGTACCAATATCTCATCCGCTTGTTTGCGAATCGCGCGGGAAACCGGAGCCGCTTTGATAAATTGCGGTCTTGCTCCAACCACTGTCAATATTTTCATCTTGTTAAACCCCCTGCACCTTTCCTGTTCACCAGGAGACCTGATCTATATACGAAGTTATCATACCACAGGCAAGCCTCCCTGCAATAAAAATCGCCGATTCTTCACGGGAACTCCATCAAAAAAGAGTTGGGGGCTTTTCCCCAACTCCCTTCTTAGACCCTGACAGGGTGAATTTTCCGTATTTGAATCACTCCGGTTCAATCAAACCATATTTGCCGTCCTTGCGGCGATAGATCACGTTGATCAGGTTTGTGTCAGCATTGGTAAATACGAAGAAGTTATGACCCAGCATGTCCATTTGCAAAATCGCTTCTTCCGTCCCCATCGGTTTCAGGTTAAACCGTTTGGTCCGGACCACTTTCAGGTCATTTTCTTCCTCGGTCACTGCCGTGGCAGCCGTTTCATTGTATGCGCTTTCTTTCCAGTTGTTGCGGAAGCTTGCATCCTGGCGAGATTTACGATTCACTCGGGTTTTATACTTGCGAATCTGTCTCTCCAATTTTTCAACTACCAAGTCGACCGATGCGTACATGTCCTCGCTCGATTCCTCCGCGCGGCAAAGCAAGCCCGGATACGGAATCGTCACTTCGACTTTGTGCTGATCCTTGATTACACTCATGGCAACGTGAGCTTCTGCTTCCTGATTCGGAGAGGAATCGAAATACTTTTCGAGCCGCCCGAGTTTTCGTGCAGCAAAGTCTTTGAGCGCATCAGTCACTTGGAAATTGTTCCCACGGATGACATATCTCATAGAGAATCCTCCTTCCGCTTTGTACTCTATCTATTCCCTCATTTAAAAAAAATTCCTCCTCTTTTTTTTACAAACTTCGATAAAAAATTACACCAAAAATTACCATAATTTTTACCAGGATAATCCGGATTAAAAACCCGGCAATCTGAGAGGGTGACACGATCCGGACCGCATGCATTTTCACACTTTCAGCAAAAATGAAAGCTCCCCAGGTCCAAGATCCGGGGAGCGTTTTTTTCGGTTTGGAATGTTACTTTTTCACAACGTTCGCAGCCTGTGGTCCACGCGAACCTTCCACGATTTCAAATTCAACCTCTTGTCCTTCTTCCAATGTTTTGAAACCTTCCATTTGAATCGCAGAGTAGTGAACGAAAACGTCTTCTCCGCCTTCGCGCTCAATAAACCCGTAACCTTTTTCCGCGTTGAACCACTTGACTTTGCCTTGCATGCAAACACAGTCCCTTCTTAAATTCAGATAATGGTCGGCATAAGAAACGCTCATGCCGGGAAAAATAGAACAGCATTGCCGCTGAAACAGCAACAAGCTTCCTGAAAGGAAATACCGTCCAAACCTTCTGTTTAACGAGTTTTCACTCGTATCACAGTTTTAAGTGTTTTCACACTCTGTGAGAATTATACCAAAAACCCGGCCAAAAGTCATCCCTACAACACCTTGCTTAAAAATGATTTGAGCCGTTCATGGCGAGGCTGTTCAAAAATTTGCTCCGGTGTTCCCTCTTCCAGAATTTTTCCGTCATCCATAAACAGAACGCGATCACCCGCCTCCCGAGCAAATCCCATCTCATGCGTGACGACGACCATGGTCATCCCTTCCCCCGCCAACTGTTTCATGACATCCAGCACTTCCTTGACCATCTCCGGATCAAGGGCGGAAGTCGGCTCGTCAAACAGCATCAGTTTCGGCTCCATCGCCAATGCCCGCGCGATGGCCACTCTCTGCTTCTGGCCGCCGGAAAGCTCTCCGGGATAAGCGTCCGCCTTCTCCTCTAACCCCACTTTCTCCAGCAGAGCCAGGGCCTTTTTCTCCGCCTCGGCTTTCTCCATCTTGCGAACGTGAATCGGCGCCAATGTGATATTATCCAGTACCTTTTTGTGAGGAAACAGTTCAAACTGCTGAAAAACCATTCCCACATCCGTGCGAACCCGATTGATATCCGTCTTTGGATCGGTCAAATCGAACCCGTTGACCACGATCCGCCCCGAACTGACCCGTTCCAGCAGATTCAGGCATCGCAAAAACGTGCTTTTCCCCGAACCGCTGGGCCCGATCACACAGACCACTTCTCTCTCCTGAATTTGTACATTGATCTCTTTTAACACATGATGGTCGCCAAAATATTTATTCAGATTTTCTACTGTGATCACTGGACAATCATCCCTTCTTGCTGCTCGTATTAAACCGTTTTTCCAAGTGGAAGACAATGCGGGAGAGAATCAGGGTCAGGACGAGATACATCACACCGGCCGCGATATACGGCGACCAGCGCACAAATGTGTTTTTCGCTGTGACAAATGCTGCATAGGTAATATCATTGACCGCGATGACCGTAACCAGGGACGTATCCTTTAACAGTGCAATAAACTCGTTTCCGAGCGGTGGCAGCATCCGTTTGACCGCCTGAGGCAGGATCACCAGGCGCATCGCCTGGTCATAGGTCATCCCCAGTGAACGCGCTGCTTCCATTTGCCCTTTTTCGATGGAAAGAATTCCGCCGCGAAAAATTTCCGAGATGTAAGCCCCGGCATTCATCGACAAGGCAACGAAAGCGGAAACCATGGCATCCGGCGTCTCCAAGCCGAGAATATCTTCAAACAACGTCGGCAACACGGCAAAATGAATGGTAAGAATCTGCAGGAAAAGAGGTGTTCCCCGAAACAAATCGACATAAAGCTTCGCTGGTATGACCAGCCACTTTTTTCCCGAAATCTGCATAAAACCCAAAATGAGTCCGATCAAAAGCCCGATGCATATGGCAACCACAGTCAATTCGATTGTGGTCACAACACCTCGGATAAACAAATCTTTGTACTGGACAATGACTGACCAATCGAGTTCGTTCAAAAGTTGATCCATTGTTATCCACAAACCCCTTTATCTGCAAATCATTGTTTTTCGAGTTATTCACAAAGTTATCCACATTATCCACAACATCCACAACCCAGGGATATACACAATTTGTCCACTATTTATCCACAAGTTATCCACAGAAAATGGACAAGGGGTGTGTTAATGCATTCATATTTAATGAATTCTTTATTTTGCACTTGTTTCCATTTTTATATAAAAATTTGTTGCCAGGTAAGATCGCTGGTTCCCCTGACCTTCCCGAGCCCTGACGGTCGGCCAGGAGTTCCCAACCGACAAAAGATGCGAGCGTTTCGAATCATTGTTGCGGTTCCGTCCCGAAATATTTTTGATAAATCTTGTCATACGTTCCGTTCGCTTTTACTTTTTTCAATCCGTCGTTCAGCTTTTGCAGCAGGGCCTGGTTGCCTTTGTGCACGGCAATCCCGTACTGTTCCGTCTTGATTGAAGGATCTTCAACAATCTTGTATTTGCCTTGGCCCAGCTTTTTGATATATTCCATGATCACGGCGTTATCGACGACCACCGCATCCAGTCGCCCGAGCTCCAGATCATGAACGGCAGACGGAATATCATCATATCCCTTGAGCCCGGAATAGGTTTTGCCGAACATCTCCTGCACAACCTGTTCTCCGGTTGTGGCCGTTTGCACTCCGATCCGTTTTCCGTTCAACTGTTTCAGCGATGATACATGGGAAGAGGTCGGTACCAGAATCAATTGTTTGGCATCGAAATAAGGAATGCTGAAATCATATTTTTTCTTGCGGTCAGGCGTAATGGTGATCGCCGCCATCCCGGCATCGAGCTTCCCGCGGGAAACGCCGTCAAGCATCTGGTCCCAGCCGTAATGTTTAAAATTGATCTTCAGGTTTTCTTCCTTGGCGATGGCCTGAATCAGATCGGCATCAAACCCGGTAATCTTCCCGTCCCCCTCCAATTTTTCAAATGGCGGAAACTCCGCATTCGTCCCGATCTGAATCACACTGTTATCCGTATTTTTATTCGCGCACCCGGTCAGGACAAAGGAAACGGCGACCACGGACGCGAGCAACATGCCAAGCCACTTCTTCATGTTTTTTCTCTCCTTTCAACTTTTCACCATTACCGGAATAAAAATCATCATTTCTCATTATGATGTAATTATTATAAGTATAAATGTATATTTATTCAATTCGTTTTTATTTACCAGATTTCGGGAGATCCCATCCTCATCCGTCAGATCCAGGCAAAATTACTTTGCCAAAGGAGAATAACCGGAATATTTTTAGAAAATTTTGTCATGAGTGCCGTTAAATTTGATCTCTTTCGGCAATTGTATGCTCCCTTTTTTACAATCCCGTAATATCGCATCTTAAAGGAAGGGAATGATCCCGATTTGTACACATAACCTCTCTCTTATTACCTTAAATTTCAAAAAATATGAGTACAAACTATTATTAAGTTTTAGATTTATTATAAAACAATGTCAGTATTAAATGCAATTCATCAAACAGTCACAAATAAAAACCGCCGTCTCCGGTTTTCTTCCGAAAACGGCGGCCTCAGCAAATGATGAATCTTACTGGTTCACCAAGTCTTTCAACTGTTTACCGGCTTTAAAAGCGGGCACTTTGCTGGCTTTGATCTCAATCTCCTCGCCGGTCTGCGGGTTGCGGCCGGTTCTTGCAGCACGTTCGCGCACTTCAAAGTTTCCAAAGCCAATCAGGGTTACTTTTTCCCCTTTGCTAAGCGCTTCCGAGATCGTCTGCAATACCGAATCGACGATAATTCCCGCTTCCTTTTTCGTTTTGCCCGTGCTCTCGGCAACGCGTTCTATCAATTCCGTTTTATTCATTTTCAACTCTCCTTCAAACCGATAGTCTTAAAAGGGATGCTATCTATTGGTGTTGACGAGTTTTTCCTTTTCTATACTCTTTTTATCTAGCAAACGTGACCGAGTAAACTCGGCTTGCTCCTGATACCAGCAGCGGTTTGGCACACTCCCTCAGCGTTGTGCCTGTCGTATACACATCATCAACAATAAGAACTGTTCGGTCCCGTATGCATTTCTCACAACCTTCACCTTCAATTTGAAATGCTCCTTTCAGAGCGAGCAGGCGTTCCTGCCGATTGCGCCTGCTTTGTGAAGCAAGATCTTTCTCTCTTCCCAGCAGAGGCAAAACCGGCAACCCAAGCCTTGCACCGATCACGCGGGCCAGAAGTTCCGACTGGTTGAATCCGCGTTCCGCTTTCTTCTCCTTATGTAATGGAACAAAGGTGATCACCGATATTCCCGTATGAGCAAAATGGGTTTGAACCACCTCTGCCATCCACCGGCCCATCGGTGTCGCCAAACTTTCTTTACCCCGATATTTGAACGACGACACCCATTCTTTTGCCTTTCCGCTGTAAACCACAGGACTGCGGTTTACAATCCGCTCTTCTTCGGCAAGACGCAGGCAATCGGGACAAAGATGATCAGCACCAGCCTCCTGCTTCCGCCCGCAAACGGGGCAAAACGGCCCGGAAATCAGTTCAACTCCCGCCAGACAGGTGGAACAGATTCTCTCCCGCACCGGAGCAAACGGAGACGGGCGGCGAACGAATGCCGTACAAAACTCGCAAGTGGGAGGCTGGGAAAAGAGAGACGACCATACTCCTTCAAAGATTATACGCCCCATCTTTGAGAAATCCTTCTTTCTTCGCACAATCATTTAACCATTTAATCTCCCTTTTTGCCCGCAATTGGGCATCCGTCTTTTCATCGGTCAAAAACCATACTTCTCCCTCCTGGTAGGAAGATGATCTTCCTGCTCTGCCCGCCATCTGAACGAGCGCCGCCGCCGTAAACACCGGATGATCTGCACCGATGACGGCAACATGGATCGCGGGAACCGTCACTCCCCTCTCCAAAATCGTCGTCGTCACCAGAAACCGCCATTTGCCCTCCCGAAAATGGCGCACCGTCTGTTCCCGCTGCAAATCGCCGGCGAAAACACCCCGGGCCTCTCGGTAAAAGTCCGGCTCACAGCATTTCATCCAGCGCAACACCCGGCTGACGTCTTCCACCCGCGGCACGAAGAGAAAGGCTTGTCCTTTCCGCTCCACCACCTGACGCAAAAAGGCGGAAAGCGGACGGATCGGTTTCCTCTTGCTTATCTTCTGCCAAAGCCGCCACTCCCGCTTCAAGGCCGGTTCAGGCATAGGATAACCGTGGTAGCGAACCGGCAGCAAAACTGTCGGTAAAATCTCTCTGCGCCCGAGCGCCTTCCATTCCGGCGGGGGAGTGGCAGTCAGCAAAATTTTCTTTGCCCCGGGTGAAAGCGCCCGTCCGATTCCCTCCTCCAACGCCCTGTTGCCATAGAGGGGGAATGCGTCAACTTCATCGACCACCGCAAGCTCAAACGACCGATAAAAGCGCAGGGCTTGGTGTGCCGTGGCAATCACCAACTCACCCGTTTCCAGCGTTTGGGCTGATCCGCCGTAGAGAGCGATCACCCTTCTGCCGGCAAATCCCTTTTCCAGACGGGGCTTTAATTCCAACACCACATCTTTGCGCGGAGTAACCCATAACACTTTTTTTCCCCGATTCAGCCAGTCCGCCACGATCGTCATCATCATCTCCGTCTTGCCGCTGCCGGTGGCCGCCCAGACCAGAACCTGCCTGTGTTGGCTAAGGTTCGCCCTGATTCTCTCCACTGTTTTGGCCTGGGCTTCTGTCAGCGGAGCAGTCCGGCAAGCGATTTCAGAACCGGCAAACGTGCGATTGTCCGGAGGAGAAAAGATAAACAGCGGAAAGCAGGTTCTCGCCCGACCGAGCAACAGGCAATGCTCGCAAACGACGCATCTTTCCCCACAGATCGCACAAGGAGTTTGCCTGAGAAGCGGCCCCCGGTATCCGCACCGTTCACACTTCCAGGTGACCGGCGGGCCCGCAGAGCGAACAGCCGGTCTGATGTCCGCCATTCCCGACAGGCTGAGCCATTGCAAGGCCCGGCGCATAAGGAAGGAGCCAGGCCACTTTTCGTATTTGCGAAGAAGGCGCTCCACTTCTTCCCACAACAGCACTCTTCCGGCCAGCAGCGGGTGAATCTCTGCCGCCAGTTCGCGCACCGCGGTCATTTCTTCTCCCATCATGGGCGCTTCCCGCAGTGCCGGACCGAAAGCGTTCTTTCTTCCCCGGTTCCCGGCAAATGCTTGTCCAATCGATGACGATTCAATCATTTCCGCGATTTGCTTTCCTTGCTCTTGCCAATGGAAAAAGTCGACTTCCGGCGCGGTACTCATCCTTCCATCGGCTTCTCCTTCCAATCGGTAAAAACAGAACCTCATCAAAAATCCCTCTTTTTTCCAGTGGACATCAAGAAAAAAACCCAAGGGACGGCTGATCACATCCCCGGGGCTTTTTTTCAGGCAAGACTCCGTTCCGTATCCTGTGAGGAATCCGAATCCCGCAGGTCGAGCACAAGCCATTTTTCCGTACTGTTCCTCTTCGACTCAAGCCATTCCTTGATTCGCTCTTCCGCTCCTTCACCAGGGGTGATGCGAACGATCTCCAGATTGGGATAGCGCTGTTTTAACCGCTCGAGGATCAACAGCGTATCATCGGTCGAGCCCACGTCGATGCAGGTAATTTTGCCTGCTTTTTTCCTTTTTGACTTGTTGGAAACATGGTAAGAGCGAATCATCCACTCGACGGAATGCTGGCTGTTTTTGGTGATCATGACCAAGTGCACGGCTTTGTTGTGATAATAATTACCGAAATAATGGGACAACTTTTTTGCCAGATAAAACATGACAATATAAAGGGCTACACTCCACAGAACCCAAAGTTCCATCGTATTGCCCCTCCTTCTTTATATCTTATGCCAAAAAGGTAGGGACTGTGACACAGACCTCGACTGATAACAGGCTCTTTTCAAATCAATTGAACCCATCCATACTTCATCGCGAGCAAAACCGCCTGCGTCCGATCTTGAACATTCAGTTTATAAAGAATATTACTGACATGGTTCTTAACAGTTTTTTCGCTGATAAATAAATGTTCACTGATACTTCGATTATTTTTACCCTGTGACATTAATCGTAAAACTTCCATTTCCCGATAGGTGAGAACCTCTTGCCACGGGATGGAAGGAGTCAAAGCGTAATGATAACAAATACTCCCTTCCATTCGGCTCAATCTTCGAAATTCGTTCACCAGTCTTCCCATCATGATCGGGTGAATATACACGCCCCCGTGTGCAATCACGCGAATCGCTTCAATGATGGGCTCTACTTTCATATCTTTTAACATATACCCGGCAGCGCCGGAACGAATCGTTTCAATAACATAAGGGTCAGCATGCTCAGAAAGGATTAACACCTTGGTTTGAGGAGCCATTTGACAAAGACGGTTCGTTACTTCCACTCCGTCGATCCGCGGAAGGTACAGATTGATGACGGCAACATGCGGTTTGGTCGATCCGCAAAGAAGCGGGACATCAATTCCGTCCGTACACTCCCCCACCATCACCATATTCTTTGTCCTCTTGATGGCTGTTTTAATTTGCTCCCGGTATTCGGTGTCGGGGTCTGCCAGTAAAACCCGGATCAGCGGTTGGATGTCCGTACCTGAAAATTCACTTCCTTCGAGGTGGCCTGTCTCCGGCTTCCTCATGGGCAAAGGGGTCACTCCTTTCTCGCAATATTCACCCTTATTCAAATTTTACCACGAACAAAACAGTTATGAAACAAAAAAGAAGGCGAGAAGAAAGGAAAAAGAGAGAATGAACGGGGAATTTGGCAGAAAAAGTCATCAAAAAAGAAAAAGGGCTGAGATTTCGTTTCTCAGCCCTAAAATTTAAAGCCCCGCTTCTTTTTTCAAGGTGTCGGCAAGATCCGTGCGTTCCCACGGCAAATCGACATCCGTGCGGCCAAAGTGACCATAGGCAGCCGTTTGACGGTAGATCGGGCGGCGCAAATCCAATTGGCGGATAATGCCGGCCGGGCGCAGATCAAAGAATTTCTCTGTCAATTCGACCAATTTGTCTTCACTTACTTTCCCGGTGCCAAACGTATCAATGCGGATGGAAACGGGACGGGCTACCCCGATGGCGTAAGCAAGCTGCACTTCGCACTTGTCAGCGAGTCCGGCAGCAACGATGTTTTTCGCTACATAGCGGGCGGCATAGGCTCCTGAGCGGTCAACCTTGGTCGGGTCTTTGCCGGAGAAGGCACCGCCTCCATGACGGGCATAACCTCCGTAAGTATCAACGATGATCTTACGTCCGGTCAAACCGGCATCTCCCTGCGGACCGCCAATGACGAATCGTCCGGTCGGATTGATGAAGTACTTGGTATTATCATCGAGCATCTCTTTGGGAACAATCGGCAAAATCACATGTTCCATGAGATCTTTCTTGATTTGCTCCAAAGCGACATGTTCGGAGTGTTGGGTGGAAACAACCACCGTATCGATGCGTACAGGTTGATCTCCTTCATATTCAACGGTTACCTGCGTTTTTCCGTCCGGACGCAGGTATTCCAGCGTACCGTCGACACGCACTTCATGGAGACGGCGTGCCAGTTTATGGGCCAATGAGATCGGGAGCGGCATCAATTCCGGTGTCTCATTGCAAGCAAACCCGAACATGAGTCCCTGGTCCCCGGCGCCGATCGCTTCAATCTCATCTTCCGTCATCGAACCTTCGCGTTTTTCCAATGCAACATCTACACCCATTGCAATATCGGGCGATTGTTCGTCAATAGAGGTCAAAACGGCGCAGGTTTCGGAGTCGAAACCGTATTTTGCCCGGGTATAGCCAATATCCTTAATCGTTTGGCGCACAATCTTCGGAATATCAACATAGCATTGGGTGGAAATTTCCCCCGACACAAGCACCAAACCGGTAGTGACCGAAGTTTCGCAAGCGACGCGAGCATTCGGATCTTTTTCCAAAATGGCATCGAGAATGGCATCGGAAATCTGGTCACAGATTTTATCCGGATGACCAACCGTAACCGATTCTGAAGTGAACAGGCTGCGTTTTTGTTCTCCCATTCATTCTCCTCCTTGCTAGCAAAATGACGCAATAAAAAACCCTTCCCATCGAGGAAAGGTTTTTGATTATCAGTTCATCCTCGAAACTCCCCGCCAGACCGTCAACCAGCCTGGAATAAAGCTTTATCCAAGTGAAGGGAACCTGTCTCTACATCATCAATAGAATAACCTAAAGAATAGGGAATTACAACTGTTGCTTTGGGGATTCACCTTCTGTTTTTCTTCCACTTTTTGTTTTTGAGTTGGATCTGGTAGAGAACCGGGCCACCCTCTTCCGTTCGCACCCGGATATAATGCCGCCCGGAGGGGAGGGACAGCGTTTGGCTGAATCGCTCTCCTTTCGCCAGCGTCACGGTCCCGCCGGACAGAGCGTAGAAATGGTGATCATAAACAGCCCATTCCAACCTTTTTACCGGCTGATCCGCCTGATAGAGAAAGGTGACTGTCTCTTCTCTGGTGCTGCTTATAACATACCAGTCCGGGATTCCGCCACCTGCCAATGCCCCTTTCACCCACTTGGCCGAAGATAGTAAAGCCGCTTTGTCCGGAGTGGAGTGATCTTTTCCATCCCCGATTGCCGGCCGGACCGTTATCACCAGATGATAAGGTTCACTGATGATATTCCCCCCGTAGTCGGAAACGGAAAACAGCAGATCTCCTTTCCCTCCGGGAACCCGCAGGCTCTCCGCTTCACCGGCTCCATGTTGATCTATTTTCCAATTGTGCCAATCGTCTTGCGGCATTTGCAGCAATACGGGGTCAAACCTCGGAGTCAACGGTTCCACTTTCACTTCCGCTTCACCGGAACGGGGCAGGGGTAGCCGGTACCAATCCTGATCCCCCTGCTTGTGAAGAGTTGCCTCGATGACTTCCTGCTTCCCCGGAAGCGCCAACTGTGCCGCCTGGGCCAATCGGTCATTTGGTTCATAACGATCCGCCCGCGGAATGAAATTTACCTGAAAGCTGTACGAGACAGGGACATCGCCGGCCGGGGAGGAGAATCCCAGAAAGACGTCATTTCTCTCAACCGGTACCCGCAACTGGTTCATCCCTTGCAACTGATAGGAGCGGACATCCTTTTCTTGCGGATTTTCAACAAACAACCTTGTTTTTTGAAAATGCCCGCGATTCTGCCTGAGATGAATCACCAGCGTTCCGGGACAGGGCAACTCCAGGCGGAACCAGTCCCGGTCACCCGGACGCAGAACGGCATCCATCTCCTGATCCAGGGACAGGGACATCGCCTGATGACGCTCATCATTCGGTTCATAGGGATCCCGTTTCAGCTTGCCGGAAAGCGCCCGGGCAGCATCCAAAATCCCGAACCCTTTTTGCCGGTCCCATCGCGGTTCCCCCGGTTTCTTTTGTGCCGTTTGCTTAAGGAGTTGCCGGATCTGCCCGGGAGTGTAATCCCGATGCCGCTGCCAGAGAAGAGCGGCCACTCCCGCTGCTTGCGGAGCCGCAAATGACGTGCCGGAATCCGTGGTAAAGCCCCCGCCCAACCGGGTAGTGGCAATCCGGTTTCCGGGAGCAGTCAAATCGAGACCATCCCCCTGGTTGGAGGTCGGTTCATGCAACCCGTTATTTTTGACCGAACCGACTGCCAGAACAGTGGGAAATGCCGCCGGATAATAAAGAGGCGAATCGTAGACGGTGTTGCCATTAAGATCGGATTCTGCATTTCCGGCAGCAGCAACGACCAACACTCCTTTTTTCTCCGCATCCTGCACCGCCTCTTCCATCAGCTTGGAATAGGTCCAGCTGCCCTGTGCCAGAACGATGATATCCGCCTTCCGCTTAATGGCCGCTTCCATCCCCTCAACTGTATAATATACTTCTCCGTCGCTCCCGTTCTCCATCACCTTGATCGGCATGATTTTCCCCGCTCCGACCGCTCCCTCCCGGCGCAGTCCGCCCCACGTCGCCGCTACCACCCCGGCCACTTCTGTCCCGTGCCCAAAGTGATCCTGAGGCGCTTCCTGCCGGTTGAGAATATTGACTCCCGGCACGAGCAAAGGAGAAAGGTCGGGGTGATGCAAATCGACGCCGGTATCGATGACCGCCACGATCACCGGACGGTCTGAAGGGGAGGAGGGTGGAACTTTGCTCCAGGCTTCTGACGCCCGAATTTGCTCCAGGTAACTGAAAGACAAGGACGATTCCCGTTCTCTTCCTTCCAATCCTCCTTCATTCAGCTGATAAGATCGGTCGCGCTGCATGTACCGTACGTCGGCGGCAGCGCTCCAACTATTGTGCCAGCTGTTCACATCCACGCCTTTTTTGGGACGAACCAAGTCGATTTCACTGCCTGCCAACACAAATTTCCGCAATAAAACCGCCTGATGCCAAAATGCGGGATCTGCCTTCTGCTGCCAGGCAACAATCCAGTTTTCCTGCCAAACTTTTTCAGTTTGGCTTCTCCCAAAATCCGGGTAACGGGTGACAGGGAGGAAAAAGCACCCTGCCAGCAGAAGGATGCTTAGGAGAGCACGTATAAAAGGCATATCATCTCACCAATTGTTCTATTATTTTCAAAAACAATACGCAGAAATGTATAGATACTTACGAATTTATTATATAAAATAAAAAAACGTAGACCTCTGTTTTACTACAAGCCTTACAAGCATTTCTTCCAATCTTTTTCCCTCTGTGAACTTTGTCTTTATCATTTCCATTGTGAAATGTGTTCGTATGAAAAAATTTCGGCAAGTGAGGAATTAAAATGGAAAGAGTAGAAAGAAGCCGCATTCATCGCGTGCGGAAAAAGCGAAAAAAGAAGTGGACTTTTCGTATTCTTACAGTCTTTATTCTTCTTATTTTAGGTGTCGGTGCATACTTCGGCACGCAGATTTGGGGCGCGTTTGCCAACAGCGGCAAAAAATTGAGCAAATCGGACTTGCGGACGTCCCAAGTTGAGTTTCAAAAAGACCCGTTTACCGTGTTGCTGATCGGGACAGACCAGAGAGGACACACAGCAAACTGGCGCTCCGATGTCCTGATTCTCGCCGCGGTCAATCCCAAAACGAAGTCGATCAAACTGGTCAGCATCCCCCGGGATGTCTATACTGAGATTCCCAATTCCGGCGGAGTCAAAACCAAAATCAATGCTGCTCCTTACTATGGTTACAAATCGGGCGTCGGTCAGGTGCAAAATATCCGCTTGGCGATCGAGCACGTTCTCCACATTCCCGTCGACTACTATGCCAGAATCAATTTCCAGGGATTTGAGGATATCGTCGATGCTCTCAACGGGGTTGACGTCAATGTGAAGTTTCCGTTTCACCAGGCAGCCATTGGCGGGAAAATGGTTTACTTTGAACCTGGAGAACACCATTTAAACGGCTCCGAAGCGCTCGCGTACGTCCGGATGCGCCATCAGGACCCCAAAGGCGATCTGGGACGAAATGAACGGCAGCGGGAAGTTATTTCCGCACTGATCAACAAGATGGCCAGTGCAGAAGGCGTGTTCAATTTCGGCGATGTGATGAAGGCAGTCGGCAATAACTTTGAAATGAGTTTCCAGGCCACCGATATCCCTGCCCTGATCGAACTGTACCGCAGCATTCCCCAACAAAACATTGAAACGCTGCAGGCAAATGTAACGTTTGAAAAAATCCCCGGTGTCGGTGATGTGGATATCCTGAACCAGGCCGAACGGGATCGCATCAATAAAATAATGTCTGAGCAACTGGGAATCAAACCGCAACCCGGCGGTACCACCGGAGCCGGAGTTGGCACCGATGATTCCAATCAGTCAAACGGTCAATCAACCGGTGAAAGCGATAGCTATTGAGCTGTCGCTTTTTGCTTGTAAATTTGTGTTTTCGTGAACGTATGTTGTAGGCCGGATTCCTGATGACCGGTCAGCGAAGCCCCCTCCCATCCTGATTTCGCTCCCCCCACGCAGACGGATCATTTCCGGGTTACAAGCTTTTATCGAACTGTAACATTTTATTTTGAAAAAAGTTATATAAAATCCGGCCACCTTTCGAATAAATAATATAGAATGATCTATATTATGCGGATTCATACTTCGCTTCTCAGACAGGGTGGGAAAAGAAATGGCTGACCAGATAAAGTCTCCCGTCAAAAAAAAGAAAGGGAAACGTATTTTTCTTACACTTCTCTCTATTGTCATACTTGTCTGCGTCGCTTTGGGATTCAGTGTTGCCTGGCAGATGTGGGGGGCACTGGCGGCCAACAGCGGAAAAAAGTTGCCCAAATCCGATATGCGGACAAAACAGGTGGAGATGAAAAAAGATCCGTTCACCGTTCTGCTGATCGGCACCGACCAGCGGGGGCACTCCAAGGACTGGCGCACCGATGTGCTCATCCTGGCCGCCGTCAATCCCGAGAATAAGTCCGTAAAGGTGGTAAGCATCCCACGGGATTTGTACGTTACCATCCCCAACACCAATGGCATGAAAGGCAAAATCAACTGGTCTGCAGCCTACGGCACAAAAGTGGGGCCGGTCGAAAACACGAGAAAAGCAATCGAAAACCTGTTGCAGGTTCCGGTCGATTCCTATGCCAAGATCAATTTTCAAGGGTTTGAAAACATTGTTGATGCCCTCGGCGGGGTGGACGTGAATGTGAAATTTCCTTTTCACCAGCGGGCCATCGGCGGAAAGATGGTTTACTTTGAACCAGGGAAACATCATTTAAACGGCGCGGAGGCTCTTGCCTACGTCCGTATGCGGCATCAGGACCCGCGGGGCGATTTGGGGCGGAATGAACGGCAGCGGGAAGTGATCGCAACCTTGATCGATCAAATTGCCAGCACCAATGGTTTATTAAATTTTGGTGATGTGATGAAGGCGGTCGGGAACAATTTTGAAATGAGTTTCAATCTGTCGGACATCCCGGGCCTGATCAACCTGTATCGGACAATCCCCAAGGAGAACATCGAAACGGTTGAAATGAAAGTCACTTTTGACCGGATTCCCGGTGTGGGGGATGTCGACATTTTGCATTCATCCGAACGGCAACGCGTGATCACGATCTTGCAAGACCAATTGAATTTTCATCCCGAACCGGACGGAAATGCGGCAATTGACTCTGAAGGCTCCCATACAGGGGTGAACGGTACGGAAGAAAGTGGCGGCAAATAAAACCCGCCACTCTTTTTTATGGCCATTTTTCTCTTTATAATAAATTATGGAAGGTAGTGAACAAAATGAACCAAAAATATCGCACCATTGGATCTTTTGGCGAAACGGAAATCATCATTCAAAAATCACGCTTTATCTGCCGGGCGAAAAGGGTGGAATCGGAAGAAGAAGCAGTTCAATTCATTCATGACATATCCAAACAGCACTGGGATGCCACCCATAATTGCTACGCTTATCTGGTCACTGAGCTTCAACAAAAATCGTCCGATGACGGGGAACCGGCGGGAACGGCAGGACGGCCCATATTGGAAGTGATCCATGCCAAAGACCTCCTCTACACGGCCATTGTCGTCACCCGATATTTTGGCGGCATCAAGCTGGGGGCCGGCGGACTGATTCGCGCCTACAGCCAGGGAGCGGCCGCGGCGATCGAGGCGGCAGGAATCATCGAACGCATCATGCACCAGGAAGTTCTGCTCACCTTTGATTACTCCTTTATGGGAAAGATGGAACACGAACTGCACAAAACGGGATATCTGCTGGAAACGCCGCAATTTACCGACGTGGTCACCTGGCCCGTCTGGACACCTGCAGGCGAAGAACAGCAGTTGATTGCAAAAGTGACCGATTGGACACACGGCCAGGCAAAGATCGTCCTGGGAAAACAAGAATTTAAAGAACGCGAAGAAAGACGCCCCCACGAGAAGTGAGAGCGTCTTTCTTCTGTTACTCAGACTTTAAAATGCCGGGATGATGGCACCTTTATATTTTTGCTCAATAAACTTTTTGGTGTCAGGCGAAGTGAGGGCTTTCGCCAGCTTTTGAATGCGCGGGTCGTTTTCTTTCCCTTTCTTCACAGCCAGCACATTCACATACGGGGAATCCTTGCCTTCAATGATCAAGGCGTCTTTCGTCGGATTCAGATGGGCTTGCAAGGCATAGTTCGTATTGATTACATCCAAGTCGACATCATCGATCACGCGGGGCAGCATTGCCGGTTCCAACGGTTTGAATTGCAGCTTTTTGGGGTTGGAAACAATATTGTTTACTGTTTTTACCCCTTTGTCATTGTCCAATTTGATCAGGCCGTTTTTCTCCAACAGGAGCAGTGCGCGGGTAACTTCGCTGGTTCCGTTCGGAATGGCGACGGTGGCTCCGTCTTTCAGCTCTTTAATATTTTTAATCTTATGGGAATATGCCCCCATCGGCTCAATGTGAACCCCGACGACTTTGACCAGATGATAACCCTTCTCTTGGTTGGTCGTGTCCATCCAGACGATGTGCTGGAAATAGTTGGCGTCCAAATCGCCTTCTTCCACTGCTTTATTTGGCAGGACATAATCCTGGAACACTTTGATGTTCAAATTTACGCCTTCCTTGGCCAAAATCGGTTTTACGTGCTCCAGAATCTCCGCATGGGGAACGGCGCTGGCACCAACGGTTAACGTATTGGACGATTCTTGCTGCTGCGAGCAGGCTGTCAGCCCGACCAGAGAAAGGACAGCCGCAAGAAACACCGAAAACAATCTTTTCATCAACTAGCACACCCCTTATCTTTTATCCAGATAACGCGCAATCGCATCGCCAATCACTTGAATGATTTGCACCATGACAACAAGAATGAGACCGCAAGAATACAACATGCCGTTATTGAATCCCTGAAAACCGTAACGGTAAGCGGCATCTCCCAGTCCGCCGCCGCCAACGATCCCGGCCATTGCCGAAAAACTGACCAAAGAGACACAGGTAACGGTCAAGCCGGAAACAATGGCTGGCAGACTTTCAGGAAGCAACACTTTGCAAATGATCGTCAAACGGCTGGCTCCCATCGCTTGCGCCGCTTCGATCACGCCTTTGTCAATTTCGCGAATCGCAGTTTCGACCATGCGTGCATAAAAAGGAGCAGCTCCTGCAATCAGCGGGATGGTGGCCGCGGTAGGTCCCAAAGTGGTTCCGATCAAAAATTGCGCAACCGGGAATAAGAAAAGGACGAGGACGATAAAGGGAACCGCGCGAAAAATGTTTACCACGAGCCCCAGCACTCGTTGCACAAAGCGATTCTCACAAAAATAACCGCGATCGGTCACCACCAGAAGCACACCCAGCGGAATTCCCAGCAAAAAAGTGAACAAGGTAGAGATCCCGACCATGTACAACGTCTCATTTGTAGCTTGCCAAACTTGATCCCAGGCTATTTGTTCCATAAATTGTCACCTCCGGTTAAGCAAATTTACTGCTTCTTCCACCTCTTTGTTCTCCCCGGACAGTGTGACCTGAATGCTCTCTTCCGCTTCGCTGACTTCACCGGTCACCTGGCAGGTAAGACCGCGGCCTTTGGCGATTCGCGCCAGTTGCGGCAACTTGTCCAAGGAAACGAACAGGGTTCTGCCGCCTTCTTTGACTGCCTGCTCTTCGCTTGTGCCCACACCGTAAATAAATTGCCGGGTCAATGGATGGGACGGCGACTGAAAAATTTGCTCCACCGCTCCGGTCTCCACCACTCTGCCACTTTCCATGACGGCCATTTTGTTGCAGATTGCACGGACCACACTCATCTCATGGGTAATCAGAACAAGGGTAATCCCGGTATCCTTGTGAATCTCCTTGAGCAACTGCAAAATCGAAGCCGTGGTCTCAGGGTCAAGAGCCGATGTTGCCTCATCACATAACAGGACATCCGGATCATTGGCCAGCGCACGCGCGATCCCCACCCGTTGCTTCTGTCCCCCGCTCAATTGGGACGGATAGGCATTCGCCCGGTCAGCCAAACCCACCCGTTCAAGCAGGTGATTTACCTTCTCATCGATCTTCTGCTTGGGCACTCCGGCGATTTCAAGCGGAAAGGCGACATTATCCCTTACCGTACGCGACCAGAGCAAATGGAAGTGCTGAAAAATCATGCCGATCTTTTGGCGCGCCTGACGCAGCTCTTTTGTTTTCAACGCGGAAATATTCTTGCCATCGACGATGACTTCTCCGCTCGTCGGGGTTTCCAGACCGTTGATCAGGCGCAGCAATGTACTCTTCCCGGCTCCGCTGTAACCGACAATCCCAAAAATATCGCCCCGTTCGATTTTGAGGGAAACTCCCTGAAGAGCGGTTACGGCCGCCCCTTTGCCACGTGCCGGATATTCTTTTATCACATTATTGATCTCGATCATTTTTTCACCACCTTTAATCACACTAAAAAACCCCTTTCCACGCAGATGCAGAAAGGGGATAAACGCCGTTATCGCCTTCTCTCATCTGCCAGGGCAATTGCCCTGCAGGAATTGGCACCTTTCTGTCCGGGGACAGATGGTTGCCGAGGGGTCATCGGGCCTGTTCCCTAACCCTCTCTCGATAAGAGAAATTCGCGTTGATTTCATTGTATCATCAAACTGAAATATAAATTATCACACAGAACATTATTAGTCAATAAATAAAATTATTTTATCTTTACCTAAAATCAGGAAAACAACGGACAAGCGGGTGCAATGGACCTGATCCATAAAACAGAATAATGAATTTGATCCGCGCATGGTAATCGAATCAACATAACTGTTTTCATTCATATCTCAACTGTTACTCTGACATTACATTTCGTTAACAAAACGCCATTTTCTCACTAGCCCTCATGTTCGTGGCGTATAATATAGATACATCCTTCCGTTAAATGGAGGTGCCCGACATGGAAACAACTCTGGTTGTCGGCAAAGCCTTTTGGATCGGAATATTGAATGCTTCCTGTTTGAGCATCCCGTTATGGCTGTTGATTTATTACTGCTTGCGGCTCTGTTTTTAAACGCCGCTGGTGCACCTGATGCTTAAAATAGAGACAATTATCATTCATGTTCAATATAAACGCAAAACGGGTTGCCCCTGACTGGCACCCGTTTTTGGCCTAACGCGCTCCGTTACCGGAAAGTACAACCCAGACGGTACGCAACAGGATTTGCATATCGATTTTGAAAGACTGATGTTGAATGTAATACATATCCATCTCAAACTTTTCAGCAGGGGTAGCCTCATATCCACCGTTTACCTGCGCCCATCCCGTCAAACCGGGCTTCACCAGCAAACGCTTTTTAAATCCGGGAATTTCCTCGGCAAACTGCTCGGTAAAGACAGGGCGCTCCGGACGCGGACCAATCAAGCTCATATCGCCGCGCAAAATATTGATCAACTGAGGAATCTCGTCGATCCGCGTCTTGCGGATAAATTTGCCTACCCGGGTTACGCGCGGGTCATTTTTGGCTGCCCATTGCGGCCCGTTTTTCTCCGCATCCGTCCGCATCGAACGCAGCTTGATAATGTAAAACGTCTTTCCATTAAGCCCTACACGCTCTTGTTTATAAAAAACCGGGCCCGGCGATTCCAGCTTGATCGCGATCATGGTCAAAAGCAATACGGGTAACGTGAAAATCAACAGGGCAATCGAAAAGAAAACCTCAAAACCGCGCTTAAAAGCGGGGTACAGTGAAGAAGAGGTGGAAACTTTGCCCGAAAACGCGCGCGAATTGCTCTCATAGGCCATTTTTGAACGCATCCGCTATCCACTCCTGCTGTGTATAGTGATCAAAGGTCAGTTCCCTTATGTCCGTAAGTTAAGTTTACAAAAATGACAGTAACATTACAGTAATGTTTCAACGATTACTGTAACCAAGTATACTGTAGATGGCCCTGAAAAACAATAGCCGATTTGTTAAAAAAGAATGGATTTCGGGCCGCTTGTTGCGAAATTGTGTCCTCCGGATTCCTCTTTAGTTTCTACATTTCTTTGTCCATTTTACGGTAGATATCCTGGTAATATTCGTAGGTTTTACGCAATCCTTCCTCAAGTGTCACTTCCGGCTGCCAGCCGAGTACCCGGCGAATTTTTCCATTGTTGAAATAGCTGTGCTTGATATCCCCCTCCCGTTCGGGGCCGTATTCCACCTTGTTTTCATACCCAGCGATCTCATTAAAGCGCTTTACCACTTCATTAAGCGATGTGCTGACACCCGTGCCCACATTGAACACTTCACCATCTCCTTGTGACAGGGCCATAATATTGGCTCGAGCCACATCTCCCACGTAAATGTAATCGCGGGTCTGCTCCCCGTCACCAAAAACAGTGAACGATTCACGGCGCAGATATTTATCCACCAGGATGGAGATAACGCCGCCTTCCCCGCGCGGGTCCTGTCGCAAGCCGTACACGTTGGCGTAGCGCAAAATCGTGTAATTCAATCCGTAAAGTTGACGGTAAATCGCGAAGTAGTGCTCGGGTGTATATTTCGACACGCCGTAGCCGGACAACGGAGCGACCGGGTGCTTTTCATCGATGGGCAGGTATTCGGGATTTCCGTAAATCGCTGCCGAGGAAGCATAAACCACTTTTTTGACACCGGTTTTGCGGCAGGCTTCAAGCAGATTAATGGTTCCCAAAATGTTCACGGTTGCATCAAACATCGGCTCTTTCACCGAGGTATGAACATGGATTTGCGCCGCCTGATGGATGACCGCTTCGGGCCGTTCGCGCTCAAACACATTCAACAGATCGGAATCGGTGATATCTATTTGGTAAAAGCGGGCTTTTTCATTTATATTTTCTTTTCTTCCGGAGGAGATGTTGTCAACAATAACCACTTGATCCCCTTTTTCCACTAACTGATCAACAATATGCGAACCGATAAAACCGGCACCGCCGGTCACTAACACCTTCATCGACAATAAACCCCTCTCCAATTAGGTTGGTTTTTCTCCCTCGACAAAGCGGAAAACACTCCCTTTGTCTGTAAATAATCTTACCAACTGGACAAATAATAAGCAAAGGGAGCTTATAAATTAGAAGCTTTACAATTCTGTCAACAGCCATTCGCCCGGACGCAAAAAAGACCAACCGCCGGCAAACGGTCAGTCTTTTGCTCCCCTTTTCCGATATTCAAGTTCATAATCTCAAATTCCCCCGACGGAGATGTATTTCGTTCCCAAATGCTCCTCAAGGCCCTGCCGGCCTCCTTCAGCGCCGGGCCAAGCTTGCAAGTGATCATCGCCGCCGGGAAATTCCACGGGGTGATTGCCGCGACAACTCCGACCGGGTGCTTGATCACAAACAGGCGCTTGCGGGGATGGGAGGCCAAAATGGTTTCTCCATAAATGCGTTTTGCTTCTTCGCTGTACCACAGAAGAAAATCAGCCGCGTCATTGTCGCTTTTTTCACATCCTCGGGAGCGGCATCCACCACCCGGCCCGCCACCTCCCCCGTCGCCGGACCGGTCAGATCAAACAAAGCGTTGGACTTCGCGGACACCCATTTGCCTTCGATAAATAATCCGAATTCCCTCATCTTGTCTCATCTCCGCAACCGAATCTGATTTTCTCTTCCAACTTAAGATTCTCCCTGTAATCGACCGGACAATCAATCAGAACGGGCCCTTCCGCATGAAGAGCTTTCTCCAGCAGGGGACGCAACTCTTCCCCTTTCTCCACCCGACAGCCCTCTATTCCGAAGGAACGCGCCAAATGGACAAAATCGGGATTGCCAAACGTCACATGGTGAGAATGGCGGAACTTTTCCAACTGCTTCCACTCGATCAAGCCGTAACCTCCGTCTCTCCACAGCAGAATCACCAGCGGCAGTTTTAGCCGGGCGGCGGTCTCCAGCTCTTGCACATTCATCAGGAATCCGCCGTCGCCGCAAACGGCCACCACCCGGCGCTCCGGCTTCACCAATTTGGCTGCGATCGCCCCGGGAAGCGCAACCCCCATCGTTGCCAGTCCGTTGGATATGAAACACGTATCAGGGGCAAACACGGGAAACATCCGCCCGAGCCAGACCTTGTGCGCCCCGACGTCGCATACAACGAGATCATCGTCATTCATCGCGGCGCGCAGGTCATATAATATTTTGGACGGTTTTAGCGGAAAAGCCGTGTCCTGTCCGGCCTCTTCCCACTCTTGGCGAATTTTCCTCCGCAACTCGGCAAACGGAGCCGGTAAGGCCGTTCGCTCCCTTACCAGCTCCGTCAAGCGTGCCAAATTGCATGACAGATCTCCGATCAGGCTGGCAACAACCGGATAATGGGCATCCACTTCCGCTTCTTGCCAGTTGATATGAACCACCTGTTTGCGTTCCTTATTCCAGCGAACAGGCGAATATTCGATATAATCATAGCCGATGGCCAGCACGAGATCAGCTTTGTCAATCGCTTCATCGGCCCAATCGCGCCCCCATGTCCCGGCGGCGGCCAGATGCGTGTCCAGCCTCCATGACACCGCTCCTTTTCCCATAAACGTTTCCAGGACAGAAGCACACAGCTTCTCCGATAAAGCCGCTACTTCCCGGCTCGCCTTTCCGCGAAGAGTGCCCGCTCCGGCTAAAATGAGCGGCATCTCAGCCGCATTGATTTGCTCTGCCGCCCGTTTCATGTCAATTTCCGCGGCTTCCACCCTGCCCAGGGCACTTGCAATCCCGGTAACGCTGTCACCTTCTTTTACGGCCAGATCTTCCGGCAGTTCAATAAACACGGCACCCGGCTTCTCGCTCATGGCCAGGTTGAATGCTTTCTCAATGGTTTCCCGCGGCGCGGACGAGTGGCGAATCGTCGTGCTCCACTTCGTAATCGGGCGGAAAAACTCAGGCAAATCCACCATTTGGTGGGAAGGATGATGCAGTCGGTTCGTCTCCGCCTGCCCGGCAATCGCGATCAAAGGGAGACCGTCAGCATTGGCAGTCGCCACCCCTGTCGCCAGGTTGGCCGCCCCCGGCCCCAATGTGGACAGGCAAACACCGGGAATCCCCGTTAACCGGCCAACCATCGCTGCCATCATCGCTGCGGTTTGTTCATGTCTGGTCAAGATAAATTGAATGGAGGAGTTCCGTACCGCTTCCAGAAAATCAATATTTTCTTCCCCGGGAACGCCAAACAGATAGCGAACCCCTTTTTCCTCCAGAGACTGAACCATTTCCTCCGCAATATTCATTGCCAACACCTCTTTGGGATGTCTTTCTTACTAGTTGTTTCCGAAGCCGCTTTCCGGAAAACACAGGATCGGATTCAATGCAGGTTCCAAAAATCATCCTCGATCATTAGCTGAATATTTGTTATAATGCAAAAAGCCATCTGTAAATAAATTCAATTTATTGAAAATAACGATAAGAGAGGCGCCATAAAACGCCATCGGCACAGAACCAATCAGCCGGTGGGATCGTGGGGTTATGGAAAATGAGCGCGGTCTTCGTTGCCGCCACAATCTGGACAAGTGAGGGGAAAACACATTGAAAAGACGATTTTTGCGCATTCTTTCCGTCCTGATTTTCGCCATGGTCATCGCTTTTGCCTATTATGCCTATCAGATCTGGCTGGCGATGGGACGAGCCTATGATCCTTCGACGCGCATCAAATCGAATAAAAGGCAAGAAGCCGTCTCCTTGACAAATGATCCGGTTTCGATCTTGCTTCTGGGCGTCGATGAACGGAAAGGAGACATCGGAAGATCGGACACGATTATGATCGCTGCCATTAATCCCCAAACGAAAACAGCGATTCTGACCAATATCCCGCGCGATACTTTGGTAAAAATCCCGGGAAGGGAAGAAAAAACGAAAATCAACCACAGTTATGCCTACGGAGGTGCCCGGCTGACCCGGCTCACCGTGGAAAATTTTCTCGATTTACCGATTGACGCGTATGTCAAAATCAATATGCAGGGATTAAAGGAAATTGTCGATGAACTGGGCGGGGTGGATGTAGAAGTGCCCTTTGACTTTACATATGAAGGAGTTCATTTCACCAAAGGGCCGATGCACCTGAACGGCAATCAGGCGCTGACCTTTGTGCGCATGCGAAAAGCGGACCCGAACGGGGATTTTGGACGCATCAAAAGGCAGCAGGAATTGATCCGGGCCATCCTTCAAAAAGGAACCAATTGGGGTTCACTGACCAAGCTGGATAACGTCATGGAAAAATTGGGCGACAATATCAAAACGGACATCCCTCCCATCGAGTGGATCAAGCTGCAAAACCTGTATGCGGGAATCTCCGGAAACCGGATCAAGACCGTCACTTTCCGGGGAGAAGACGCAATGATCAACGGGGTATATTACTTTAAGATCAGCCAGCAGGAAGTGCGGCGCGTTCACGATATTTTGGCCAAACAATTGGAATACACCGAGTGACACAAAATGCAAAAAGGATGCTTTGGTCCGAAAGCATCCTTTTTGAAAACTCCGGATAATTCTCTCATAAAAGAAAGGCTCGCCAAACGGATTGGTTTCATCCGTTATGTAAGCGAAATATTTACACACGGAGTGGCACAACTTATGTCCGCAATCAAACAGGTAAAGGCCGCCTTGCGGTTCATCTTGGAGATTTGCGCGCTGGCCGATTCTGTTACTGGGGCTTCAAAACAGGTAAAGGCCCCGTCATGAAAGCAGTGCTCGGCATCGGCGCACCGCTGGTAACCACCATTGTCCGGAGGGACTTTCGTCGCTCCGGCCGCACAAACCTGGCAATCAGTTTTTTATCTGCAGCGCACAACAAAAAAGCCCCAGCCATCGACCGATGATGACCGGGGTTTCTTCAGCTCAATAATTGTTTGTACAGCGCAAGGAGTTTCTTTTCTTCCACATGCCAGTTATAAATCTCTTCGTGCGCCCGTCTTCCGTCAGCCCCCATCTGTTGGCGCAACGAATCATCCGTCAGGAGCTTGGTGACTTTCTCAGCAATATCCTTGGGATCGAGAGCGTCAGCGATAAAGCCGCAGTGACTGGTTTCGACAATTTCGCGCCACAGGGGAAAATCGGTTGCGACGAGGGGCAAGCCGGCCGCCATATACTCAAACATCTTGATCGGCAAGGATTCACGGTAATTTTCAACCGGGTGGAGGCAAACCAGCCCCACTTTCCCCCTGGCCAGCCACTCCTGAACTTCAGCAAATGAAATCCGTCCATGCAAATAGATTCGCTTTTGCGCCAATTCCTCCTGATTCTGGTCTTCCGGAGCAATATGCTGCAGAGGGCCGATCAGATGGAGTTCTGCCTGCAGCTCTTCAGGCAGATGATCCATCATCTGAATCATCTCCTTATAGCCGCGTAAATAGGAGATTCCCCCCACATACAAAATCCGGTTGACCTCATCTTCCCGCTTGTCGAGCTTCGGCATGGGCAAAGGATAGTTTTTAATGACTGTCACGTTTTTTGCCGTTTTGAATTGATCGCGAATCGAATCGGTTGCCGTGACGACAGCGGCCAGTTTTTTGGCCAGGCCTTTTTCGACCTTATGCACCAGACGGGATAAAGGACCGCGGATTTTTTGCGGAATCCATGGTTTGGTGTGAATCTGTTTGGGCAGGTCCTCATGCGAATCGTAGATCACGGGGCAACCGGTGATCCAGGTGAGCAGCACTCCCCACGGAAGCAATTCGGGATCATGAAAGTGAAACAGATCCGCTCCGCTTTTGAGTGCCCTTCGAAACAGAGTAAAACCGCACGTCAGCCGTTTCCATTTTTTATTCACCCGTTTGACGCCGAAGATCCGTACACCATCGATCACCTTTTCCGCAAAATCAGCGACGGCATGAAGTTCTACCTGATATCCTTCTTTCGCCAATGATTTCGCCTGTTTGTGAAAAATGCGCGAATCATCGTAGGGATGAACCGAACTGAAAATCATGACTTTTGCCGCCACAAACGCTTCTCCTTTCACTGTGACAAAACGACCTAAAAGTATCTGTCTCCATATTACAAAATAATAATCCCGCCCAACATAGCAATCTTGATATTTTCTTAAGTTTGTCAATAAAAAACGGCTATTCTTGATAGCCGTATCCATTAAACATTTATTGGGTTTTCGCGGCCTTTTGATTCTCCCCGACAACAATCACCGCCAAACTTAATCCATAAATCACCCACATCGGAGTGAAACCGATACATGTGCTCGGCGCCATTGCCCCGAAGAAAAAACCGGTCAACGAAGCCAGACAGGAGTACGCGCCCCAGCGCATTACCGGGCTTAATGACGGTGAGTGTTTCAGGCTGGCCAATTTCCACAAACGCCACAACATCCAGACATAGAGCGCCATATAGAGAACAAACACGATTACGCCGAAATTGACGAGGATTTCCGCCCACCAGTTGTGAATGTTGACTTTGTTTACTTTTACGCCGTATTTATCCATCCAAGCCTCGACGTTACCGGCACCGACACCCATATAATGGGACTCTTGCAGGAATCTCAACCCGTTCAGGATAAGATATTTGCGGACAGTGGCACTTTCACCCGTTTCCCCTTTGACCACATCATCGCTCCCGTCGTCCAGGCTCCAGTCCGAATGCTGGACGTCCATGATGAAGCCAAACGTGCTGGACAGTTTCGTCTTCGCCTGCTCCCGTGCCTCTGGGCTTAAAAACAACTGGCTCAGCACATTGACCGTAATCACCGCGGCGATGATGGCAATCAATGCCGTGGCCAGGTTCTTTTTGGTGATACGCTTGCGTTCCATGACAAAGGTGAGGCCCACCACCAGGACAAGGGATGCGAGCGGCAGGGCAAAGGAAGTGTTGCTGCGCGATCCCGTAGCCATCAAATCGTACAAGGCTAGGATCCCGGTGATATAGATAAACCATTTGTGCTTTCGTTTCAAGTTCAGCATATAGAGTGCCGAGATCAAAAACGGAAGGGCAATCGTAATGCAGCTGGCAAAATCATTTTGATTCCTGAACACCGTAGTCACACTTGCCGAGGCTTTGCCAAACACAGCCGAGGTCGGAAGATGGAGCAGCGTGATCGATTCAAATACCCCGAAGAAAACGATCGAAGCAAAGACCCAAAACAGGATGCGGCTCGTCTTCCAGAATTTCTGCTCCGTATCGATAAAATAAGGAAAGGCAAGGGACAGCGGCATCATAAACACCAAATAACTGAGATAACGGACAGCATAGCCATAATTCATCACCCATGCCAGGCTGACAACACCGTAAAGAAACCAAAACGCGAAAAATGTCACATACCAGCGAACCGGCATCATATGTGAAGCCGCCAGTTGTTTTTGTCCCACCAGGCGCAAAACGAAGCCAGCCGCCAGCAGAACAAAGGCAACGCGGAAAAATGTCAAACGAAAGTCCGCCACCGGGACGCCAAAGGAGGGTCCCAGCAGCGCAAAAACAATCATGAGATAAAACAATGTTTCTAAACGCTTCTGTCTAGGAAACAACAGCTCACTCACCAACTCTCACCCTTTTCCACCTAGTTTAGGCAATGCCCGACCGATTCGATTCAGTGAACGAATGGAAAACAGCCCGGTTGCAAACACAGTGCCCATCGTCACTCCCAGTGCCAGCAAATAATAGAGCCATGCGTTTTCCAGATGGTTGGCTTGCACATAAGTAATGCCGATCATGGAGATAAAGAAGACTGCGAGATAGATGGCAATCGAGCGAAACCGGAAGTTGATAGGATATACCTTTTGGTTTTGATAGTACACCCAAACGATGACGATCAAGTAAGCCAATACGGTCATGGAAACCGAACCCCAGATATTGAAGATCGGCACCAGGATCAGATTACCCACCAAATAAACAACAGCTGCAATCATAAAACCATAGGAAATCACTTTGGTTTTCTTTTTGATCAGCAAACCGACACCGAACACGTTTTGCAAGACGTTGAAAAAAGTGCCGAGTGAAACAGCCCAAACATAAATATATCCCATACCATAACCGTGTTTTCCGACGGTGTAAAGGCCGTAGATCCATTGGATAAAAAAGGTTAAGATCATGACCGCGAGCGTTCCGACCACAAGCAGAGCCCGGCCGACCAGGGCGAACAGCTCCGGAGCATCTTCACGATCTTTGATCGACATGGAAAAAGGCCGCCATGCCAGCTGAAACGGAGAGGTGATCAACACAATAATGCTGGCGAGCCGCATCACCGCTTCATAAATGGCGGCGTGTTCCGGCGAAGCCAAATGGTAGATGATCGGTCTGGAAACGGAACTCATCGCCCAAAACGCCAGCAAGGTCGGAAGGAGCGGGGCTCCGTAACGAATCAGATCCGATAAGTGCCGGCGTGAGATTTTCAGGTGAAATTCCCCTCGGAACAGATAGAGCAAAATGAGAGCCACACCTACTTGACCGATCAACTGTCCGTAAAAGATCCCCATGACCCCGTCGTGAAAATAGGCCAAAAATAAAATGCTCAGGAGATTAGAACCGATCACATAGGCCATACTAAAGATGTTAAAGGTCCAGACCCGGCGGCTGTACCGGGCATACCCCAAAATATGCTGAATCACAATAGCGCCAACTGTCGCAAGGAAAGCAACCGGCAGCAAATAGGTATAATTTTCACTATTCGCATAAAGTGCGTCTGTCAAAGGCCCGCCAAACAAGTAAACGAGCAGGGTGAAAACGATACAGGTTCCGACACTGAAAAGAAGTGCATTGGTAAAATAGATTCGGCGGTCTTCCACCGTCTTGGCATCATAAAAATAAAAAGCCATCGCGGCATCTGTACCCAGAATGCAGACGTACTGGAGCACCATGGTCACGACATTGGTCTGTCCCCAGTCAGCGTATTTCCCCATGCTCAGGTAGGCGATAAAGACGGGGCCAAGCATGGCCGAAACCAGCTTGTTCCCCATGGTTGCGATGGCAAAAGCGGCAGAATCGGAGAATAATCTCTTTATATATTGTTTCATACGCTACACCTTTTCCGTATATGAGGTGTGGTGGTTAATCCTGATTTTCCAATTTTTCGCGATCCGGCACTTCACGCAAAACACGTGCAGGCACCCCGACATAAACTTTGGCCGTTTCCGTATCGCGGTGAACCAAAGCACCGGCAGCAATAAAACTTTCCTCCGCCACGGTTACACCCGGCAACAGAATGGAACCGCCTCCCACGCGGGCTCCCCGTTTCACCAGCGGGCCCTTAACGAATTTAAACCGCTCTTTGGTCCGTCCCATAAAGTTATCGTTGGTTGTGGTCACGGTTGGCGCGATGAAGACGCGCTCTTCCAGGGTCGTATAGGCAGTGATGTAAGCATTCGTCTGAATTTTGGTGAAAGAACCGATTTCCACTTGATTTTCCACGGCCACTCCACGCCCGATAACCACACGGTCACCGATTGTGCATTTTTCACGGACAGAGGCCTGATCGCCGATCATAACCTCTTTGCCAAACGTGCTCCCCCGGTAAAGGACGGTATTGGCCCCGATCGTCGTTCCGTCGCCGATGGTGAGCGGCGGCAGATCGGCATCCACTTTTACCGTGGAACTCTTGGCCGGACGAGGCCAGCGCCCCAACACGCAGTTATCTGAAATATATACGTTTGATCCGATCACAGTTCCTGCATGAATGGTTACATTATTGCCAATGGTCACGTTATCGCCCAACACGACTCCTTCTTCTACGACGGAAAAGAAGCCGATGGAGACACCTGTCCCCATCTTGACTGACTCATGCACAAAGTTTTTCATGGAAAAACCCGCCTTTATAGTTTTTCGTAATCCGCTTCGATTTTTTGTACATCTTTCAGCGCATTCCGCGTATCAAAGATGACTTTCGCTTTTTTGGCAATCAATTCGTAATCAAATGCGCTGTGATCGGTCGTGATCAGGACAAGATCGGCAGACTCGAGCAATTCTTCGGTCAACGGCACGGTTTCATACTCTTTGTCTCCGGCACGGAAGGTGGAGATATGCGGGTCAACCGTCACAAAATCAGCGCGATATTTTTCAAGGAGTTGCACGATCTCCATCACCGGCGATTCGCGATAGTCGTCAATATCTTTTTTGTAGGCGACGCCGAGCACGGCCACTTTCGCTCCGTTCAACGCTTTGCCGTAGCGATTGAGGACTTTCATGATGCGGTCGACCACGAATTCCGGCATTTCATTGTTGATTTCCCCGGCCACTTCGATCAGGCGGGTGTGGTAGTTGTATTCACGCGCTTTCCAGGTGAGGTAGAACGGATCGATCGGAATGCAGTGACCGCCCAGCCCCGGTCCCGGATAAAACGCCATATAGCCATAAGGTTTTGTTTTTGCCGCATCGATCACCTCCCAGATATCGATGCCCATTTTATTGCACAAAATCGCCATTTCATTGACCAGGGCGATATTGATATTGCGGAAGGTGTTTTCCAAAATCTTCTCCATCTCCGCCACTCTGGGGCTGGAGACGACGTGAACTTCCCCTTCGAGCACCGAGCGGTAAAGCGCAGCGGCAATCTCCGTACATTCCGGCGTTACCCCGCCAACCACTTTGGGCGTGTTTTTGGTGTTAAATACTTTGTTGCCCGGGTCTACCCGTTCCGGCGAATAAGCGAGGAAGAACTCTTCTCCCACTTTCAGGCCGGTTTCCTCCAGAATCGGTTTGACCACTTCTTCCGTCGTTCCCGGATACGTCGTGCTTTCCAGAACAACCAGCATGCCGGGATGAAGGTATTTGGCGATGCTTTTCGCCGAATTCTCCACATAGGAGACATTGGGTTGCTGATATTGATCAAGGGGGGTGGGAACGCAAATAGCCACCGCATCTACATCGGAGATGAGGGAATAATCAGTGGTTGCACGAAGCAAACCTTCCGAAACCAGTTCTTTCAGCTCTTCATCCACAACGTCCCCGATATAGTTGATTCCTTTGTTCACCATGTCGACGCGGTTTGGCAGGATATCAAAGCCGATCACTTTAAAGCCCGCTTTTGCTTTTTCGACGGCGAGCGGCAAACCGACATATCCCAATCCGACAACGCCGATCACGGCTGATTTATCGTTAATTTTTTGCAGCAATGTTTTTCCGCTCATGGATCATTCCATCCTTTGCCCTTATTTGTTGTAATACGTTTTAATCGTATCGACAATCGCGTGAATGGTTTCATCGGAGAGCTCTGCATAAAGAGGCAGCGCAAACGTGCGTTTGGCCATGTACTCCGCATTGGGAATGCTTCCTTCTCCGTAACCGAGCGATTCATACACTTTCTGGCGATGCAATGGCACCGGATAGTAAACGCCGGTGGAAATTCCTTTTTCCTTCAGGTATGCCATCAGATCGTCGCGGTCTTCCGCCTGCACGATGTAAAGATGATAAATGTGCTTGCGATCTTCTGCGGCATATGGCGTAACCAGCGGAGTATCCTTGAGCAATTCATTATAAAGTGCCGCTTTTTGCCGGCGGGCATTGTTCCAGTCATCCAAATGGCGCAATTTGATGCGCAGGATGGCGGCTTGAATCGCATCGAGGCGGCTGTTGTACCCGAGCACGCTGTGATAATATTTCGGATTGCTTCCGTGGACGCGCAGGATGCGAATCTTGCTCGCCAATTCATCATCATTGGTAACGACCATCCCGCCGTCTCCATATCCGCCCAGGTTTTTGGTCGGGAAAAAGGAATAGGTTGCTGCATGTCCGAGTGAACCGATCTTGCGTCCTTTATATTCCGAACCCATCGCTTGTGCGGCGTCTTCCAGCACAAACAGGTTATGCTTTTCAGCCAGTTCCATAATTTCATCCATGTTGGCCGGCTGCCCGAAAATGTGAACCGGAATGATCGCTTTCGTTTTTTCATTGATTTTTGCCTTGATCTGATCAACATCGATATTGTAGGTTTTGGGATCAATATCGACGAAAACGGGGGTTGCTCCCAGTCTGGACACGACCTCGGAAGTGGCGAAAAACGTAAACGGCGTGGTGATCACTTCATCTCCGGCGCCAATGCCCGCAGCATCCAGAGCCAGAAGAAGCGCATCCGTTCCATTTCCAACTCCGACCGCATGTTTCACGCCGACGTAATTGGCCACTTCTTCTTCAAATGCCTTTACTTCCGGACCCATGATGTACTGCCCGCTGTCAAGCACCTTTTCAACAGCGGTTAATACTTCGCCGCGAATTGTTGCCAATTGTGCTTGTAAATCTAACAAAGGGATGTTTTTCATGGTTATCCTGACTCCTTTATTTGCGGTTTAATTCAGCCATGCGTACCGGTTTTCCGGTTTCGGCAGACTCGATGCAAGCAATCACGAAGCTGAGCGCTTTCCGTCCTTCTTCCCCGGAGACAACCGGCGTGCGGTCTTCGCGGATCGCATCCGTCATATCCTGAATGATGCACTGGTGACCGGGAATGCCGTAAGGGTCCTTTTCCACCTGCTCGATGACCGCTTGTGCTTCGTCCTCTTCCAGTCCCTCAAACTTCCATTGCTTGATCCAGTTTGCGGTTGGCCCGCCGATGATGGCCGTCCCTTTTTCCCCGAAAATACTGAGGGATTCCTCCAGATTGCGCGGATAAATGGTGACAGCCGCTTCAAGCACGCCGAGAGCGCCGTTTTTAAAACGGATGATCGAAACCGACGTATCTTCCGCTTCAATGTCACGAACACGGGTCGCATGATATGAGGAAACTTCCTCGATATCGCCCATCATCCACAGCAAAAGATCCATATTGTGAATGGCCTGGTTCATCAACACGCCGCCATCCATCGCTTTGGTTCCGCGCCAGGGTGCCTGGTCGTAATAAGCTTGATTCCGGTTCCAGCGCACGGTCGCATTGGCGTGACCCAGTTTTCCAAAAGCCCCGTTCTCCAATTGTTTGCGCAATTGGACGACAGCCGGGCGAAAACGGTTTGGATGAACGACAGCCATTTTCACTCCATTTCGCTCACAGGCATCGATCATTCGATCGGCATCTTCCAGGGTGAGCGCCATCGGTTTTTCCACGATCACATGTTTTTTCGCTTCAGCCGCCTGTACGGTCAAATCTGCATGCAGTCCGCTGGGGGTGCAGATATTCACCACATCGATATCCGATTTCAGCATTTCCGATAAATCGGTGTAACCGCGAACGTCGCCCACAGCAAACTCCTTCAGCCGCTCTTCGTTGGTATCGCAAACGGCTGCCAGCTCGGCTCCTTCCACTGCCGCTATGGCAGCCACGTGCTTTTTGGCAATATGTCCACAGCCTACAATTCCATAGCGTATCACAGAATCGCCCTCTTTTCTTATCCACAAAATCGGTCAACACGATTTACATTTTTAAGTATCGCTCATGAGAATAAAATGGTATTGAAAAACGAACAACAAAGTGGATTGTTGCGTCAGGCTCTTACACCTTGATGCAGGGGAGTGAGCAAGATCGCTCTGGCAATTATCCCCCGAACGCGGATCAAACCTCTTTCGTTCCGTGACGTCAACGGAGGTCATCCGCTCTCAAAAATCCCTCTTTTCATCCTGATTATTCACAAGCATATATTACAGTAACGTTACAAACCTACCATACACTGTAACATAGTTGAAATGTTTTGGGTATCCCCACATCAAAAAAGTCATAAACTTTTCCGTTCTATCACTTCTTTGTAACACTCTTTGGTTCTGGCCGCATTCTGTTCCCAGGTCAGGGATTTGGACGCCTCCAATGCCTGCTCTCCCATTCTCCGGCAAAGCTCTTCATCCTCCAGAATTTCCCTCAAGGAAGCAGCAATGCGTTCCACATTCTCGCTCGGGACGAGCCAACCCGTCTCGCCGTTTCTCAACACCTCTGAAATTCCTCCGACATCCGTTGCCACCATCGGCCGGCCGCACCCCATCGTTTCCAGCAAAATCGACGGCAATCCCTCGCTCAGGCTGGTCAATGCGACCACATCCGCACTGCTGATCCACAAAGGGATCTCGTCATAGGGTTTTCTGCCCAAAAAAGTTACATGTGCCGCAATGCCCAATTCCTCCGCCTGCCGGGCCAATTCTGCGCGAAGCGGTCCATCTCCGACCAAATAAAGGCGGATTCCGTTTCCATCCGGAACGATTTGCTTAAACGCTTGCAAAAGAAAATGAACCCCTTTGACCGGGAGCAGGTTTCCCACAAACAACACGCTTTTTTCCCGTTCCGGCAATCCCAGTCGCCGCCGTGCTTCTTCTTTCGCCACCGGGAAGAACTGCTTGGGGTCAAAGCCGTTATAGATGGTGGAAACGGAAAGGTCCGGCCACATGGCCAGTGCTTCTCTTTTCAGCCGGTCACTCACTGCGATCACATGATCATTTCCCTGAAGTGCACGAAGCGTGCGGGCATGGACTCCCTTGTTCCGCTTTGGATAAAGCAAAATATCAGATCCGTGGATCGTGCTGACAACCGGGACTCCAAACTCCTCTTTCAATTTTGCTCCTGCATAACCATCCGGATAAATCGTATGGCAATGGATCAGGTCGAAGGAAAATTCCTCGCGGATGGAGGAAATCACTTTTCGCAGTGAATCGATATAGTAATTCCCATACTGCGAAAAGAAAAATCCACCCGGAAACATCCGTGTCGGCACATAATGGACGGGAATTCCCTCTCTTACCATCCGCCCGGGCAAACGGCGGTACCCCCGCCATTTCGGATAAAGCGGAAATGAAGGCATCGGGGCGACGACGCGAACATCTAGCCCGGCCTCTTGCAGTGCTTTTGTTTGGTTTTGCACAAAAATTCCCGCCATCGGGTTTACACCATTTGGATACATATGGGAAATAACGAGTATGCGTTTTTTCATCGTCCAACACATCCTTCAGAAATAAAAGACCAAGCGGATTTCATTTCCACTGATTCTCCGGGGGTAGATCGGGCCAAATCGGTGATAATAAGCATAACACCCCTTTTGGAGGAGAAAGGATCATGAGAAGACAAAAAATGGCGAGTGATTCGTATGACTCCATGCTCGGAATCATAAACGGGATAATGATTAGTCTTCCATTATGGGGTATTCTCTATTTCAGTCTTCGCCTTTTTCATCTCTGGGATTAACCGAAACGGACATGAGAAGGAAGGTCCTCCTTTCACGGACCTTCCGCTTTTATGTATCAAGCTCTTCCGTTCAGGAAATGGCAAACATCAATTCTCCCTCGGCCACCACTTTATCACCGATGCGGGCTGTCCCTTTCCCTTTGCCTACCCGTCCTTTGACGCGGGTCATTTCCACCTCCAGCGTCAGCACATCACCCGGCTTGACCTGATCGCGGAAACGCACATTGTCGATCCCGGCAAAGAACGCGATTTTGCCGCGATTTTCCTCCAAGCTGAGAACCGCAACCGCTCCCACCTGCGCCAATGCTTCAATGATGAGAACTCCCGGCATCACCGGATATTCCGGAAAATGGCCGAGGAAAAAAGGCTCGTTGATTGTCACATTTTTCACACCGATTGCTTTCTTTGCCGGCTCAAGGTGCGTGATCTTATCGACCAGCAAAAAGGGGTAGCGGTGCGGAATAATTTCCTGAATCTGCTTTGCATCAAGTTCCATGATCAAACTCCTTTCCATTCTCAGGGCTTTCCGGCTTCAGGCACTTGTCATCATTATAACGAATGGGCCCTGGAAATACCAAGGGAGCGGCGCCCGCAAAATGGGCGGATTTCTTACAAATGAAGGTGCATTTTCCCAAACAAAAAAGACTCCGGCATCTGAGCAGGAGCCTCTTTTCTTAATGCTTTCATCAATCATCTTCAATTTTTTTGCGAAGCCACCTGTTCCACGGCGCGGGCCACTCTTCGATGCACTTCCGGATCAAGCGGGTGAGGAGCCAGTTCTCCTTCGCTGGTGCAATCGGCGATAGCCTGTGCCGCCGCTACCAGCATCTCATGGGTGATATCACGTGCGCCGGCATTGAGCACCCCGCGGAAAATTCCGGGGAATCCGAGAACATTGTTGACCGAACGCCCGTCCGCGGCAAATGCTGCTCCCGCTTTCAGGGCACATACCGGATCGATCTCCGGCTTCGGATTGGAAAGCGCCAGAATCACCTGCCCCTGACGAATCATCTCCGGCTTGATCAGGCCCGGAACGCCAGTGGTTGCCACGACGATGTCACATTTTTCCATCAACTCTTCCAGTGAACCGAGCGGTGTGCCACCGTATTGCCGCAAACGGTCGAGCGCGGCTGCCTGACGATCCACCCCGCACATCTCTTTAACTCCATAAGCCATAAACATGCGGCAAATGGCCAGTCCCGCCGCCCCCAGACCAATCTGTCCGACGACTGCGTCCCTCAGTTCAATTCCGGTCGCACGACAAGCCGAAATCGCTGCGGCAAGAGTGACAACGGCCGTTCCGTGCTGGTCATCATGCATGACGGGAATCGGGAGTTCCCGTTTCAGGCGTTCTTCGATTTCAAAGCAATGCGGGGAACCGATATCCTCCAACAAAATGCCACCAAAACTGTGACTGATGTTCTTAATCGTGCGAACCACCTCATCGGGATCGCTGGTGTCAAGCAAAATCGGGATACCGCTGATTCCGGCAAAGCGGTCAAATAATGCCGCTTTCCCTTCCATCACCGGCATCCCGGCCAGCGGTCCGATATTTCCCAATCCCAAGATGGCCGTACCATCCGTCACAATAGCCACAGTATTGCCGATGCTTGTATAATATCGGGCTTTCTCCGGCTCTTCCTGGATTACGCGGCAAACGTCAGCCACACCAGGGGTATACACCCGGCGCAAGTCAGCCAGTGAGCGTATATCCAACTTGCTGACCATCCGGATTTTCCCACCTTCGTGCGCTCTCAGCACCTCATCTGAAACTCCGTGCACATAAATGCCGCCTCCAAGTGCTTCGATCGCCCGCACAACCACTTCCAATTGTTCATCGCTTTCAAATTGAACCGTGATATCACGAACGGTGGAGAGCGGTCCGATTTTGATAGTGGTAATATCCCCGATATCTCCGCCGGCCTGTCCGATCGCAGTGGTGACTTTGCCCAAATTGCCCGGTCTGGAGGGGGTTTCTACGATAATAGTACGTGTAATATTTCGTGCCGTCATTGGTGCACCTCCCCATTCCCTTATCATACAAAATCTCTTTATATAAAAAAAGAATCGGTTTTATTTTCGCCGATTCTTATTGCATCATCCGTCCATTGACCGTTTTCAATTGCAGCATATAGATGAGCGAAGTGATATAAGAGAGCACAATCACCGACCACAAGAACGTTTCGGCATTCGGCAAGTCGAAAAGAAGAAGGAATAATGTCAAATAGAAAAGAACGGTTGTCAGCTTGCCGAAAATGTTGGCCGGAACCGTTTTTTTACCGCGAAAATGAAAAATCGCCGAGCAGACGATCATGGTAAAATCGCGGAAAAAGATCGCAAAAGCCGCCCAAAAACTGATTTTCCCCGAAATCAGAAGCGACAGGAAAATGGCGATCATCATCAGCTTGTCCGCCAACGGGTCTAACATAATTCCGAGCTGGGTAATCTGTTTGGTCTTGCGCGCTAAGTATCCATCCAACACATCAGTCAAACCTGCGAGAAGGATAATCCCAACCGCCCAGTACATGTGGCCCGGCAAATCCGAAAAGAAAACGAACAGATACAAGGGAATAAAAACAAAGCGAACCAACGTAATCAGATTGGGCAAATTCACCAGGATCCCTCCTCACAGTTACTGATTTTCACACGATCCCCTCTTCCGAAAAGAAAAGCTCCCGTCTGTACAACCTCGACGGGCCTATTTCGTAAAGAGCAAATCATAGATATGGTTCCACATGCTCATATTAAAAAGATCGCCTGCCGGTTGATCCCCGATCACCGTATGACCGATGATGAATCCTACAATCAAGACCACAACGATCGTAACGGGGAACCACAGGATTTTGGCTATCCGCGCCAGGTTTTGGCTCGAAGATTTTTTATCTTCTTTTGCATCTTCCCCAAAACGTTTATCCTGTACACTTGGTTTCTCTTTTGCTTTGGTTTTTTCTTTTACCTTGGGCTTTTCTTTCTGTTCCTTCGACTTTGGTTCTTCTTTTTCTGCTTTTGCGTTCGATTCTTCTTTTTTCGGAAGCGGTTCTGCTTGAAAGACAGGTTTTTTAACTTCCGTTTTAAACTGCGCCTGTTCTTCGCTTTTGGTTTGCTTGGGATCGATCAGGTACTCCTTAAAGTCAATCGGAGTTAATGTGTCTTCGATCGTAAGCTCCCGCTTGGCCGTCTGCGTTGACTCGGCAGAAGAAGCAACTTCCTTTTGCGGGGTTTCCCCTTCTTTGGCCAGGCCCGCTTTCCCTTGCGGCTTGGAGAGAGGATCTGCATCCTCTTTCGGAGAAGATTTCGGCGAATTCCCGGCAACGCCCGCCGTACTGGATTCGTTTCCATCTTCTTTTTTGGGAGAAACCGCCTCATTTTTTTTGCTTTTGGCCAAGATCAGTTCTATATCCTGCTCTTCCTCTTCGTCTTTGCTCCATTTCAGCTTTCCGACGGGCAAACGCGTCATTTCTTTGGTTTCCGAAGGCGAGCTTTTTTCTTTGGTTTCCTGTCCGGGACTTTCAACCGTTTCCGACTTTTTGTCAACTGGGGTTTCTTTATTTGGATAACTCATCTGCATTCCTCTCCAAAGGCTTACTTCTCCACATTATGATTCAACCATCTATAAAAAGCTCGTCCAAAGCAAAACAACAAGCAATTGATAAAATCCAGCTATGTTCATAATAGAATATATCGTAACTATTAACATAAGTCTACACTTAGAGCTGGAGGAGTTTGAACGTTTCTTATACAGAAAAGAGCACCGGAGACTGTCAGGCCACCTCGCAAAATGAGATTTTCTCTCTCTTTTTTTAATCTTATGTAATGCGTCCGGTGCCACAGGAAAATATTAAACTTTCAGTGAAACTTCCCCTGATTTATTTTCCTTATTCCGCTTATATTTGATCTTTGTCGCTTCTCCTCCTCGAATATGGCGAATGGACTTATGATATTCCAAAATTTCCTTCACCTGATTCGCTAAATCGGGATTGATTTCGGGAAGCCTCTCCGTCAAATCCTTATGCACGGTACTTTTGGAAACGCCAAATTCCTTGGCGATCATTCTCACGGTATTGCGCGTCTCCACAAAGTAACGCCCGATCTTTATGGTCCTTTCTTTTATATAATCATGCACCCGCCGTGCCCCCTTTCATTCATTTGGTACATTATATTGACAGGGGGTAGGGGTTATTCTTTCGAAACGCGCTGAGACAGGCATAAACAAGCTATTTTTTATGGGTCGCGGCAGCCTCCGCTCCTCCCGAGTTGCTGCCCCGTTTTCCCCCCTCCGGCTTCACCATTTTATGGATACAAAAAAACGCCCTCGTTTTTGAGAGCGTTTCGCCTTCAGGAATTTGGCAGATATTCAGCCGGATTCATTGCTTGATGATCCTTGTTTCTGACTTCAAAATGCAAGTGGATGCCCGCTTCTCTTTCAAAGCTGTTCCGGCCTGCTGTGGCAATCACCTGTCCTTTTTTCACCATTTGCCCTTTTTTCACCTTGACTTCTTTCAGACTTTGGTAGACGGTCGTAATCCCGCTGTCGTGTTGGATTTCGATTTGGTATCCCACAACCGGATTCGCTTCAACACGAATAACCTTTCCTTCCAATGCCGCGACAACATCAAATGACTTCCCGTCCTTGCGGGCAAAGTCAATCCCGGAATGCGGCCAAAAGGAATTGGCATATTTGACCAGCGAAGCTTCCCGCTCCTTTTCGGAAGCCGCTTCATCATAAAAACCCATCGTCTTCACCGCATGCGCATCCGGGGCAATCGGCAACACGAAATCATCATCTGTCGGATTGGATGGAATCGGCTCCATCGGCAGAGATTGTTGAACGGTGCGTTTTGTTGTCTCGGTCACTTGATGAACCCGATAATCCTGATACCACCAAGCAATAGCTAGAATCAGTGCTGCCGCGGTCAGGTAAACGGCCGGGAAAAACCATTTCTGGGCAAATAATTTTTTCCACTTCAAACGGCGCTTCGCTTTTTCAAAGTCAGAAACTTGATTTTTTGGTTCCTCAGGTTTCATGAACAATCACCTCAGGAACCATTGTCGACCTCGAAATCTCTTTTTATACCCAAGCCTGCAAATTTTTGGTATATTCCCCGAACCCCTCTTTATCCGACACTTGAAGAATCGGGGATCGGGCTGATATCCACGCCGTGATAGTAATATTTGATAATTTGCTCCACCTTTTTCCCCTGTTTTGCCATCATGTTGGCTCCCCATTGGCTCATGCCGACCCCATGCCCGTAGCCTTTGGTGGTGATCTGCACGCGATCCCCCGTGATTTTCCAGGAAAAATCAGAGGATGGGAGATTCAGCGCTTCCCTTACTTTGCGGCCGCTCAATAACTTGTCCCCCACCCTGACCTGGGCCACACGATTGCTCTGAGTCCGGTTGATCACTTTTAACAGAGGCTCCCCGGTCGAGGCAGACAGGCTGATTTTAATGCCGAGCGACTTTTCCAGCTTTCCGATCAATTGCGTCAATGACATGCTTTGCTGCTGCAAAAACTTGGGAGAGGTTTCATCCCAGGGCGACGAAACGCTGCGCAGATAAGGGTACTTCTCGTTGAAATAATCCTCGGAGTTTTCCGTCTGCCCATTGCTTGTCGAGAAAAAAGCGGCATAAATCGGTTTTCCCTGGTAGGTGATAATCTCTCCTTTGGTAGCCGCAACCGCTTCGGAAATCCTCTTCCAATTTTGCTGATACTTGTTTCCCCATTCGCGATGCAGCTTTTCGTTTGTCGTATACACCTGGTGCTGCACCGTATCGGTGACATAGGCGCTTTTCGCTTTTTCTCCCCACTCAGCCATATCCTTGAAATTTCCTTTTTCCATCCGGTCGACGATATACGTTCTGGCCGCCAGCGCCTGCGCCTTTAATGCTTCCATGGCAAAGTCGGCCGGCATCTCTGAAGCAACCACTCCGCAGACGTATTGCTCCAGGGGGATCTCGACGACGCGTTGTTCCTCCGTCAAAAAAACCCGCACCTTCCACTTTTGCTCATCTACGCTCTTTGTTGCACCGGAATCCGCCAATGTGGGAGAGGAATCCGATCCGATCCACACCAACACAGCCGGAATGACGGTAATCACCAGCAACAACCCCAGAAAGACAAACAGGTATCCCTTATGCAAGCCGCTTTCGCCTCCGATTTTTGTATAGTGCCGGTATTGGGTTACTCCATCTCCTGAGTACCGATTAAATCACTATTAAACTATGAAAAGCGGAAAGCGGTTTAGAACAAAAAACAGAATGTAACCGATGGGTGAGGACATTGGCGAGACAAACCGGAACGCAGGAAAGTCAAGATGAGTCACATCCCGCCATGCAATCGCGCTTTGATAGAAAAAAAGAAAAGCGACCACCTTTCACACGGTGATCGCTTTCCTGTTACTCATTTCAGGCAAAGGATTTTTGTTTGAGATGACTTGCTTCTTCCACGGGTACGCGGGCGATCTTGGCCCCGAGTCCCCGCAGCTTGCCCACGATGTCCACATATCCGCGGTCGACGTGATGCAGTTCGGTCAGCTCGGTGATCCCCTCGGCTGCCAGTCCCGCCAGGATCAGAGCGGCCCCCGCACGCAGATCGGTCGCTTTCACCTGCGCTCCGGACAGCGGTTTCCCGCCGTCGATAATCGCAGTCCGACCGTCGATTTTGATTTGCGCTCCCATCCGTTTAAACTCTTCCACATGCATAAAGCGATTTTCAAACACGGTTTCCGTCAGCAGGCTGGTCCCTTTTGCCGTCAGCAGCAGCGCCATCATCTGCGACTGCATATCGGTGGGGAATCCCGGATAAGGAAGCGTTTTGACATCGGCCGGTTTCAAATCTCCGTCAGCCCGGACATGAATGCCGTTTTCCCCGTCCAGTACATGGACTCCCATCTCGCGCAATTTGGCGATCAACGGAACGAGGTGATCGGAAATGGCTCCCTCAACGAACACCTCACCGCGGGTAATCGCAGCTGCAACCATGTATGTTCCCGCTTCGATGCGGTCGGGAATGACGGTATACTCCGTTCCGCGCAAGAAATCCACACCGTCGATGCGGATTTCATCGGTACCGGCCCCCCGCACTTTCGCTCCCATCGCATTGAGGAAATTGGCCAAATCGACGATTTCCGGTTCACAGGCGGCATTTTCGATAATGGTGCGCCCTTCCGCCAGCGTCGCGGCCATCATGATGTTTTGGGTCGCCCCCACACTCGGGAAATCGAGATAGATCGTCGCACCTTTCAGCCGGTCGGGGACATACCCTTCAATAAAGCCCTGTCCCGTCTCAAACTGAACCCCCATCGCTTCAAATCCCTTGATGTGAAGATCGATGGGACGGCTACCGATTGCACACCCTCCGGGGAGCGGAACACGTGCGCGTTTTTTGCGAGCGAGGAGAGGCCCCATGACCAACACGGACGCTCTCATTTTGCGCACCAAATCATAAGGTGCTTCGGTGGAGATCATTTTTTCCGCATTGATCACGACATTGTCTTCATTCAGCGTTACGGCAACTCCGAGGCGCTTCAGCATCTGCGTGATTGTTTTGACATCCTCCAGCATCGGTACATCCAGAATCGAAATTTCCCCTCTGGAAGCCAGGATCGATGCCGCAATCAACGGAAGGACGGCATTTTTTGCCCCGTGAACTTTTACTCTGCCTCTTAATCTCGTCCCACCCTGAACAATAATTTTTTCCATAGCTCTTCCCCCCCATAAGACCTAATATTCTATGGTGATAATCGGAGTTCCTAATGTCAATATCAAGCGATGAGTGTCATGGTTCATCCGTGCCGCAACCTGTACATTCATCACTCCACCGCCTGTCCGAATGCCGCTGGAGAGTAGGGGAGAAAACAAGGATAGGCTAATGGTGCGGTCTGTCCGCATCTCTTCCACTTCTCTTGCTTTAAGCATCCGGGTTACCCGGGTCAACAAGTTTTCAGCATCAGTATGCCCAACCGACGCGGTACCTTGTACGGAAAAATGATAAGAAGGGATGATTCCGTTTTCTCGCAAAACCTTCGTACAACGGTCACGCGCTTTTGCAAAATCAGCCCCGGGCTCCCCCTTCCCGATCAGTTGAAGGGAAAGATACGGCCGAACCTTATCGCTGGACGGCTCATCGTTGATCATAACCCATTGCACCAGGAGATCCGGTGCAATCCATCCCGTTGCCGTATATCGGATTCCGTCTGTTTCTGCATTTTTTTTCAACGAAGCTGTGCCTAAAGAGACTTGGAGCTTCCCAGCCAATTGGTCCATTCTCTCTTTCGTCATTGCATCCGGTGTACGGCTTCCAAAATGGAGCACATAAAGCTCCGGACGTCCACCGACAGAATGAAAAACCTGCAGCAATTTTTGTTCCGGTCCCAATTTCATCTGGGAACCCATCAGCAAGAAGGAAAACAACAGCCAAACGGTTGCTTCAATCAACCGAAATTTCCTCATCATCCTTCTCTCCCATAAATTAATATTATTCCCATTTTTCGCATTTACGGGAGAGAATATACCCATGATCCCCTAAAAGAGCTGCCCCAGCAGTTTGGACCAACCCAGATAATCGATGAAGAAGGTGGCGAGCTGATGCCCCAGGACCAAGGCCAAAATCACATGAAGAGCCTTCACTGCAGTTGTTCGCCCTTTCTTGAAAATGACTTCGAGGCGAACTCCCGTCAGCACCCACCAACAGACCAAAATGCAGGCGAGCGAAATGAGTATGTCCACCAGAGAAGAAAGCGCCAATTGCGTCGCTCCATCCATCATATGCACTCCTTCAGGCACATGTTCTCACATGGTATCATGGTACAAAAAAATGAACGGTCGCGCAAAGTTTTTTTCTGATTGGCAAACAAATTTCGATTTTCGCCTGCCTGTTTTCCCGACGCTTCACCCGGAATTGCCGGTAAAGTCGGCTGTTCTCAAGGCATTCCGCAAAAATACCCCGCTTCGTCCGACCAGGAAACGGGGTATTTTTTGTCCCGATCACCCTTATTGTCGAATCGCATTTTGCGCCTGGGCAAATGCGGAATGCCAATCGATTTTGCCCAATTCGTGCAGGAGAAGGTCGGGAAACAACCCGAGCGCCAGCGTTCCGGCAACCCCGATCGCCAGAACGGCCCAGGCTGCCCAGGAAACGCTTACCCTGGGGGCGGCAAGATCCGGCGCCCGAAAATACATCTGGCGTATAAACTCAAAGTAGTAATAATAGGAAACAATCGTTGTCAAAATCATGGCGGCTGCGAGCCAGGCCTGATTGCTGCCGACGGCGCTGGTAAGCAGGTAAAACTTACCGAAAAAGCCGGCTGTCACCGGAAAACCGGCCAACGAGATTAAAAAGATGGTCATGACACCTGCCAGCCAGGGAGAGCGGCGGGAAAGTCCGGCAAAGGCGCTGATCTGGTCGTTTTTACTGCTTTTTGCGATGCAATCAGCCACAGCGAATGCCCCTGCCGTCATGAACAGATAAGCACACAGGTAATAGAACAGGCTGGGAAACAGATCAAAGCCTACAAATCCCAGCGTCGAGAGCGGAACCAAAACATACCCCGCCTGGGCGATACTCGAATAGGCGAGCAGACGTTTGGCATTGGTTTGCCGCAGCGCCGCCGTATTGCCGATAATCATGGAGCAGGCCGCCAAAATCATTAACAGCCATGAGACAATTTCATTCCAGGCTCCCGTGCTGACCAACGGGAGATAAGCGATCAGGAGAACCCGGGCCACAAGGGCAAACGCAGCTGCTTTGGAGACCACGGCCAGAAAGATGGTAACGGGTGTCGGGGACCCCTGGTACACATCGGGCGTCCAGGTGTGAAACGGAGCGGTGGCAATTTTGAAGCCAAAGCCGACCATCATCAAAAAGAGCGACACATAGATATATGCCTGATCTTGCGTTGCCACCATTTCCACCATTTTTCCCTGAATCGCAAACAGGTTCGTGGCTCCCGTCAATCCGTACAAAAACGACATCCCGTAGAGGAGAAAGGCCGAAGACACCCCGCCCAACACGACATATTTCCATGCCGCTTCATTGGAATGCCGATCGCGTTTGTTTATGCCCACCAATATGTACGAGGACAGACTCAGCAATTCCAACCCCACATACAGCGCGAGCAGATCAGCCGACGAAACCATCATCATTCCGCCCAAAAGAGCTGCGAGCAAAAGTATATAGTATTCGCCTTTCGGTTTGGGCTGTTCATTCTTCCCCCCGGCAAGGGAAAAGAGGATCGTCAGTCCTCCCCCGCCCAGCAGCAGGGCTTTGAAAGCCAAACTGAAAGAATCGACCCGATACGAGTCATTGAGGATCTGATAGGGCGGATGTCCAAACTCCATTCCGACGCTGACGCCCGCAGCAATCACGGCAAGCAGGCCGAGCCAGCCAATCCAATTGCGCGATGTCGATTCTTTGAGCAATAGCTCAAGAATCACAAGAAGGGCGGCGGCAGAGACAATGATCAGCTCCGGAGCCATGACCCTCAGATTAAAATCAAGCAATGTATGTTCCATGTCCCTACCCTCCGATCTTCGCTACCAGATATTGTAAGGTATGGTGCATCGGTTCGCCGAGCGCCGCCGGGTAAATTCCGATCAGCACGATCAAACCGACCAGCACGAACATGGGGACGCTTTCCTTCGCTTGGATGTCGAGACTGTTGAGATAGCGTTCCTTCAGCGGGCCAAATGTCGTTTGCAACAGAAATCTCAATACATAAACGGCGGCCAAAATGAGGCCGAGCGCTCCCACCGAAGCCACAATGGGACGCACTTTAAACAAACCGAGGAAGGCGAAAAATTCGCTGATAAATCCCGACAATCCCGGCAACCCCAACAAAGCCAGCGCACCGACCATCAAAATCCCAGAGAGGACGGGCATCGTTTTGGCCAATCCGCCCAAATCGTCCAACAGCGTCGTTTTGGTGCGATGGTACAAACTCCCAACCAGGAAGAAGAGCAGGGCGGAAATTAACCCGTGGGAAACCGCCTGGAAAATCGCCCCTTGCAATCCGATTTCATTTAAAGATGCGAGCCCGAACAACACGATCCCCATATGACTGATGCTCGAGAAGGCCAGCACGCGTTTCAGTTCCCTTTCCACAAAGGCCAGGATCGCGCCGTACAAAATATTGACCAGCCCGAGAATGGACAAGACAGCAGCCGCTTCCTTCATAAACCCCGGGAACAGGCCCACCCCGAACCGGATTAAACCATAGGCCCCCATTTTGAGAAGAATCCCGGAGTGGATCATCACCACAGGCGTCGGCGCTTCCACATGCACCCGCAGCATCCAGCTGTGAAAGGGAAAGATTGGCAGTTTGATGCCAAACGCGATGAGCAGGCTTATGAAAATGAGCCAGAGCATCGTTTGCGCCTGCGGTGGCAACAATGCCATCTGAGTGGCCAGCTGGGCCATGCGTTCCTGTAAAACCGAATAATCGAGTGAGCCGAAAAAGAGGAGCAGCCCGACCATGGCAAAAAGCAGGAACCCGGAACCCAAACCGGTATAAAGCAAAAAGTGGTTAGCCGCCTTCTCCTTGCCAAGGTAGCCCCAGCCGCCAATGAGAAAGAAGGTGGCGATTAACGTCACCTCAAAAAAGATGAAAAACAGGAACAGGTTTGCCGCCAGAAACACCCCTGCCATCCCCGTCTGCAAAATCAGCAGGAGCGCATAATAGGCTTTTGTCCTCTGTTTGATATAAAGGGAGGCAACCGCCGCCAATGTGCTGACGATACAGGTGAGAACGACCAGTGGCAGCGACAACCCGTCAACGCCCATGCTGTAATGAAACTCCCAGGGCATTCCACCGAAAATCGGAATCCGGAACCAGGTAACGGACTTAAACCACTGCATTCCGTTCAACGCCGGATCGAATCGCTGATACATCACAATTGCCAAAATCAGCGACGGAATCGTGCTCAAAATCCCGACGAAGCGGTGCCCTTTTACCAGATCACGGGGAAAAAACAGCAAAATCACCGCACCGAGCAGTGGAAAAAAGGTGACGAGCGTTGGCAACCAATCAACCCAACTTGTCATGGAAACAACCTCCCCGCTGTCAAACCGACAATCAAGATCACAAATCCGATCAAGCTAATTAAAACGTAGGTCTGCGCTTGCCCGTTTTGCAGGCGGGATCCGATTCTTCCCACCAGCTGGGCAATCCAGGCGCTCAGGTAAACGAGCCCGCCAATGAGAAAGCGGTCAAAACCGGTCAGTATCCAGCCCAGTCCCTTCAGCGGCCAGACAAGCACGGCCCGGTAAAGCTCATCGAGGTAATACTTCCGATAAACGACCTGATATGCCCAAGGGACAGACTTTGCCACCCGTTCGGGGCTGATCCGCTCTGAGGCGTACATGGCATAAGCGAGAAAAATGCCGGCGGCCGCCACAACAATCGCCACTGCCGAGATCCACACCGGCGCATGCTCAAGCGAAATGGTGGCAGTACCGGTACGGGTCAGCCAATGTGCCAGCCGGTCTCCGGGAGTGTTGAAAAACCCGCTGATGATCGACATAAAGGCCAAAATCAGAATCGGGACCATCATGACCCGCGGCACCGGCTCCCTGTTTTTCTCTCCTCGCGCCTGTCCCGCAAATACCATAAAGAAGAGGCGGAACATATAAAAAGCGGTGAAGAAGGCGGCAAGCACCCCGACGATGAACAAACCGGTTCGCCCGTCGGCATACGCCGATTCCAAAATCTCATCCTTCGAGAAGAAACCGGAAAAAGGCGGAATTCCCGAGATCGCCAAACATCCGATCAAAAAGGAATACCCCAGCCATCGATGTGTTTTCCACAATCCGCCCATTTTTCTCAGATCCTGTTCGTGGTGCAGGCTGACGATCACTGCACCTGCGCAGAGGAAGAGAAGGGCTTTAAAAAAGGCATGTGTCATCAGATGAAACATCCCTGCCACATAACCCGTTGATCCCAATGCCAGCATCATATAGCCGAGCTGGCTCACTGTCGAGTAAGCGAGCACCCGCTTGATATCATTTTGCGCCACACCGATCGTCGCAGCGAAAATCGCCGTAAATCCGCCGACATAGGCAACGACGTTCATCGCCTGATGCGAAGCGGTGAAGAGGAAAAAGAGATCTGCCACCAGATAGACACCGGCGGCCACCATCGTCGCAGCATGGATCAGCGCACTGACCGGAGTCGGGCCTTCCATCGCATCCGGCAACCATGTGTGAAGCGGAAATTGCCCCGATTTTCCGACAGCGCCGACAAAAATCAAAATGGCGGTCAGGGTGATGATCCCCGGGGTCAGTTTACCGTTCAGAACCGCCGCTTTTACATCCATCACCTCAAAACTGCCCACATGCCAGTAGAGCAAAGCGATGGCGATGAACAAACCGACATCCCCGATCCGGGTGACCACAAACGCTTTGCGGGCTGCCTCCTTTGCTTCCGGCTTGAAATACCAGAAGCCCACCAATAAAAACGAGCAAACGCCCACTAATTCCCAGAAAAAATAGATTTGCAGCAAATTGGCCGACATCACCAGACCCAGCATGGAGAAGGTGAACAGGGTTAGATAAGCATAAAACACGGTAAAGCGCTCATCTTTCCGCATATACCCGTACGAATAGAGATGAACGAGAAAACTCACACCGGACACGATCACCAGCATCAGGACATTGACCGGTTCCAAACGCATGCTGAGAAAAACGGCCTTTTCCCCGAGATGAAACCACGGTATGCTCCATGTGATCGTCTGCCCTTTGCCCAAACTCCCCCACAGGACCGGCAGTGTGACGGCAAATGAGGCGAAAGTGGCGATAATGCCGATTCCCGCCGCCGCCTTTTCCCCCCAGAACCTCCTGCCAAAAATCAACAAAAGGAAAGCGAGGAAAGGAAAGAGGGGAATGAGGAGTGCAACTTGTGCGCTCATATGAAATCCTTCCTTCTCTTGAGATTTTTGCGCTTAACCTTTCATCGAATCATAACGGTCTGCTTCCGCCGATTGCACATTGCGGTACAGCGCGATCAAAATGGCGATCCCCACGGCAGCTTCCGCCGCGGCTATCGTTATGGTGAACAGGGTAAAAACCTGTCCGGTCAAACCGGGGAACAGACCGAATTTGGAAAAGGCGACAAAGTTGAGATTCGCTGCATTTAACATCAACTCAATGCAAAACAGAACGATAACCGCATTCCGCTTGGTTAACACCCCGTACAGGCCAATGCTGAACAAAATGGCCGATAATGCGAGATATGATGTCAGCTGCATTCGTTTTCCTCCCTCTTAGCCAAGATCACGGCCCCTACCAGCGCCACAAGGAGCAGGATGGATGCCACTTCAAAAGGAATGGCGTATTCCTTGAACACCGCCGCTCCCAACTGGTGGATGCCAAAATCCTTCGGATTGCCCTGGCCACTGAGGAGCGGCGTGCGATAAATCGTCCACATCAACACTCCCAAAAAGCAGGCAACACCGATAAAGCCGATTACCCCCTGCCAGCGGGCGACGGCGCTTTTTTCTTCATACCGGTGCTTGGTCAACATGATGCCAAACAGCATGAGGATCGAAATGGCTCCCGTGTAGATCAGCACCTGGATCACCGCCAAAAACGGTGCATTGAGCAGGAGATAAATGCCGGCGATGCTGAAAAAGGTAAAGGCCAAAGCCAAGGCCATATGCATCACGCGCTGCATGTTGATCATAAAAACGGCTCCGCCAATCGCCATCACGGATAAAACAAAAAAGGCGATAAATTCGCCAGACAGGTTCATGTTGTTTTACCTCCCGGCTTCTTGATCAGATTGGTGCTGTTTTCGCTGCGGATATTTTGGTTGTTTTCATGGAGCCACCGGATGTCCTTGAATAATTCATCGCGGCTGTACACGGCAAGTTCATAGTTGTTGGTCATGACAATCGCTTCCGTCGGGCAAACTTCCGTACATAAATCGCACAGGATGCAGATTTCAAAATTGATGTCAAAGGTATCGAGGACTTTCCCTTTTTTCTCAGGGTCCGGATTTTTTTTGCCGGTCAGTTGAATGCAATCGGTCGGACAGATGCGGGCACATTGATTGCATACGATGCACTTTTCCGGGTCCAGGTACTGAATTCCCCGAAAGCGGTCCGGCATCTTGAGCGGCTCGTCCGGGTAACGGTAGGTAACTCTCGGTTTGGTCATATTCTTCAGGGTAATTCCCAACCCCTTCACCAATCCCAACACCACTGATCCCTCCTGTCGTATCGATTAATAAAAGTGCCCGATTCCCGGTACTTCTTTCAGCACCGCTGTCAGGAAGATATTGAAAATCGCCAGCGGCAACAGCACTTTCCAAGCAAACTGCATCAGTTGGTCGACGCGAATGCGCGGCATGGTCGCCCTGAGCCAGAAGAGGAAAAAGACGACGAGCAAAAATTTGAGAATAAACCAGATGATCGGCGGGATTATGGTAAGTCCGAACGGGGCATTCCATCCGCCGAGATAAAGAACCGTGGTCAGGCTGGCCATCGCAAACACATACACGTATTCCGCCAGCATGAAAAAGGCGAAGCGGAATCCGGTGTACTCCACGTGATACCCGGCAACCAACTCCGATTCAGCCTCCGGCAAGTCAAACGGAGTCCGGTTGAGTTCGGATACGGCAGCAATCAAAAATACGAGAAATCCGATGATTTGCGGAAAAATAAACCAGACGTGCTTCTGGCTGTGAACGATATCGTTCAGGTTGAGGGAACCGGTCGTCATGATGATCCCGACCACCGACATGACCAGCGGGATCTCATAACTGATCATCTGCGCCGCCGAACGCATTCCGCCAAGGAGCGCATATTTGTTATTGGATGCCCATCCACCGACCATAATGCCGATAATCGTGATGCTGGAAACAGCCATGTAGTAAAGCAAACCGACGGCAAAATCAGTGAATTTCCATGTCTCGGTAAAAGGAATGACCGCAAGAACGGCAAAAGCCGGCACAAACGCTATGGCAGGTGCCAGTTTGAAGAGAGCGCGATCAGCCTTTTCCGGTATCACATCCTCTTTGATCAGCAGCTTAAACACATCCGCCACCGTTTGCAGCATTCCCCAGGGTCCCACACGGTTGGGCCCGATGCGGTTCTGCATCCAGCCGATCACCTTGCGTTCAAACAGGATCGCATATGTAACAAAGGCAAGGACGATCACCAAGAGCAGGACCGGGGCCAAAATCGCCAGCAGGCTCATCAGCAGTCCACCTCCCCGAGCACAATGTCGATTCCGCCCAATATCGCCACCAGATTGGAGATATTTTCCCCTTTTAGAAGAACGGGAAGAATCTGCAAATTGTAGAAGGAAGGCCGCCTGAATTTCAACCGCCACGGTTTGTCTTTCCCTTTGCTCACAATGTGGCAGCCCAATTCTCCGCGCGGGGATTCGATTCCGACGTAAATCTCACCTTCGGGGACGCGCAGAACACGCGGTACTTTGCCCATGATGGAACCGCCTTCCGGAAACTGGTTGACTGCCTGCTCGATAATTTTGAGCGACTCCACCACTTCATTCATCCGGCAGAGATATTTATCATACAGGTCTCCCGTTTTCCCTGTCGGCACATCAAACTCAAACCGACTGTAAATGGAATAGGGCTGCTTTTTGCGCAGGTCCCAGTCGATCCCGGTCACGCGGAGGTTCGCTCCGGACAAGCCGTACTGGATGGCCAGTTCCTTGCTGTATACGCCCACACCCTTGGTCCGCGAGATAAAAATTTCATTACCCGTAATCAGAGCGTGATAATCCCGCATCTGTTTTTTCATATATTCCACAAAGGTTCCCACTTTTTCAATCCATCCCGGCGGTGCGTCCCATTTTACACCTCCGACGCGCATGTAATTATACGTGATCCTCGCGCCGCAGAGTTCATTGAACAGATTCAGGATCTCTTCCCGATCCCGGAAGGCATAAAGAAAAGGGCTCATCGCACCGACATCCAGCAAGTAGGTTCCCATCCACACCAAGTGGCTAGCGATCCGGTTCAATTCCATCACGATCACACGCAAATATTCGGCCCGTTCGGGAATTTCCAGCCCCATCAATTGCTCAGTGGCATGAACGATGGCATAGTTATTTGTCATCGCGGACAAGTAGTCCATCCGGTCGGTATAGGGAATGATTTGCGTATAATTCAGGTCTTCTGCCAGTTTTTCCGTCCCCCGGTGCAAGTAGCCGATCACCGGCTCCGCATCGACGATCATCTCCCCGTCGATTTTCACGATCAAGCGCAGGACACCATGTGTACTCGGATGTTGGGGACCGACATTCAACAGCATCTCTTCCGTCCGGAGCAAGGATTATACCTCCTTATCAAGCGGTTCGTAATCTTTTCTGAGCGGATGCCCCACCCAATCATCCGGCATCAGAATTCGCCGCAAATTCGGGTGATTTTCAAAGTGAATCCCAAGCAGATCATACGCTTCCCGCTCATTCCAGTCAGCCGCTTTCCACAAATGGGAAACGCTCGGCACTTTCGCTTCGTCCCGCCCGGTCTTGACCCTTACCGCGATTTGATGACCATGCGCAAAGGAATAAAATTGGTAAACCACTTCCATATGCGTCTCATAATCCACTCCCGATAACAGACGCAGATAATCAAACTGGAAGCTCTCTTCCTCCTTCAGCAATTGCGCAAGAGACAGCCAGTGCTCTTTATCCACAACCAACGTCGGAATATGGCTGCCGGCGCGATTGATATACGCCTCCTTGACCGCCCCTTCTCCCAACCGGTCTTTCAGCAGCCGGAGAAAACGGTCCAATTGCGGCTGTAACGGTGACGGTTCCTCCGGTTTCTTCTCTGCTTTCTTTGCCGCTGGCCTCGGTCTCGCACCTGCTGCCGGCCGCGCTTTACCTGCCCCGGCTGCTCTCGGTGCGCGCGGAACGGAACTCTTCGGCGGCAAACCCGGCTTAGCCGTCACCGGTGCATCGCTTTCTCCTGGTTCTGCCTTTACCGGGTTGTTTTCCTCTCCCTCTTTTTTCTCTGTTTTTGCATCGGCGGAAGGCTCAGGCTGCAATTCCTTTTCCTCTTTTGGCAACTCCTTTTCGTTTTGCTCTTCATGGCTCATCCGTTGGTCACCTTCTTCCCGTGCTTGGCCTCATAGCGGATTTTTTCCTGCAATTTGTGAATGCCGTAGATCAGTGCTGCCGGGTTGGGCGGACAACCGGGAATATAAACATCGACCGGGACAATTTGATCTACTCCTTTGACTACTGAATAGGACTTCACATAAGGCCCGCCCGCCGTCGCACAGGAACCCATGGCAATCACCCATTTCGGTTCCGGCATCTGATCATACAGCCGTCGCAGCAGCGGCCCCATCTTTTTCGTAACAGTCCCGGCGACGATCATCACATCCGATTGACGGGGAGAGGCACGAAAAATCACACCAAACCGATCCAAATCATAATGCGATCCGCCGGTTCCCATCATTTCAATCGCACAACACGCCAGGCCGAACGTCAGCGGCCACAGCGAACTGCTGCGCGCCCATGCCTTGATCTGCTCCAGGTTGGTGGTAAATACATTCCGCTTCAGCTCTTGTTCTTCAAACGGGGTGAAGTTTTCAAAGTTCACTTCCATTCCAACACCTTCTTTTTCCAGGCGTAGAGTAATCCGATGACCAAAAAGAAGACAAAGATGACCATTTCCAGGAGCATCATCAGCCCCATGTCCGACCTCAATGCGTTGTAGCTGACGGCCCAGGGATATAGGAATACCGCCTCCACGTCAAAAATGACAAAAAGAAGGGCAAACAAATAATAGCGGACATTGAACTGAACCCAACTGTCCCCGGTCGGATCAACCCCGCTCTCATAGGTGACGGATTTATCCGCTGAAGGATCGTGCGGCCGCAGCAATCTTCCCACGGATAACGCCACCACCGGCAAGGCGATGCCGACCACAAAAAAAACGGCAATCATGATGATGCTTGCGTCATTGTGCAAACCGATCCACCCTCCTCCGGGTAAAACTTCGGCAAAAAAAACCAAGGAGCGCCTTGGTCAACATCAATCATATGGAGCCCTCATTTCCAGCCACTTTAGCGAATTAATGGGGAAAATTCTGCAATTTTAATCTCTACTTATAACTGAACTGGAACATTAAGCGAAATCGCCTCATTCCGACAAAAACTCCTAAAAATAGACAGATCCGAAAAAAAGCGATGAGGGTTGCTCCTATTGTTTGATTATACAACACTTTCCCAATTGTGAGAAGGTTGACGGTTTGGACAAAAAATTGATCCTGAAAATTCATTGACTCAAAATGCGGGCAAAGTGTTGTTTGTTCTCCGTCCCCGTTCCGTTTTCGATTGTCGAAGGTTCCTGTTCATGATAACCATAAAAAAGCCGGCCGCATGGACCGACTCTGAGAAAAGGCAACCGCAACGCCTGTACTGCTTTTTCGCACCGTTTTCCTTGATCCGAATCCCCGTTATCGGCCACCCCCCATGCATGGGGTAATCCCTTCCCAGGAAGGGAAATTTGCCATGAGATCCTGTTGGCTCCACGGTTCATTCCAAGTTTGAGCTGCTGCGCCAAAAGCCGGACTGCTGGTTTGTTTGCGATGGGCATCCCGGCCGATTGCACACTCGGATTTTACTTGAACAACCCAGCAAGCGCTCCACATGCCCCCCCTCACTGACAATGCTCAAGCGAGCCTCACGATGGCTGAATTTTTTCGTCCGAAAGATATAAAAAAACTCGCTTCCTCTCCCGGAGCCGGGATGCGGATGCGAGATAACGGGCTAATCTGTATCGTTTATTCTTCATTCTGGCCTGGCAGTTCCGCCTTTTCCGCCAAAATTGTAACGCGATCCGAGCGAACTTCAATAAAACCGCCACTCACGTGAAATGTTTCAAAAACGCCGTCCTTTTTGACACGAACCGTTTTTCCTTTAATCGGGCTGACCAAGGGAATGTGTCTGGGCAAAATCCCGATTTCCCCCTCAGCAGCTTTCGTTATCACCATTTCCACTTCTTCGGAATACACCTTTTTCTCAGGTGTCACGATATCCAAAAACATTGTGCTCATGGCCACCCTGCTGCTCCGCTCCCATCCGCTTGCCAGTCCATGTCGGCTATCCGGGACAGGATTCGGCTTCCCAGCAGAAATTCACCTCCTTGCTTCCGGGCGATCACGGGAACCAATCGATTCAACCACAGGAAAACTGCCTGGCACTTTGACGCCAATTCCGTCTTATGGCCGCCAGGCAGCCCTGCGATTCCTCCATCAGATCATGCGGGTATAACCCAGCTTTTTCGCTTTTTCCAGAGCTTCGTCGATGCCGCCGACCATGTAGAAGGCATCTTCCGGAAGGTCATCGTGTTTGCCTTCAAGCACTTCTTTGAAGCTGCGTACCGTTTCTTTGACCGGCACATATACCCCTGGCTGACCGGTAAACTGTTCGGCAACGTGGAAGTTTTGCGAGAGGAATTTTTCCACTTTGCGCGCACGGGCCACCAATTGTTTGTCTTCCTCGGACAACTCGTCCATACCGAGGATGGCGATGATATCTTGCAACTCCTGGTAACGTTGCAGTAGCTGCTGTACACCGCGCGCCACGCGATAATGCTCTTCTCCGACTACATCCGGGGAAAGAATGCGGGAAGTCGAAGCGAGCGGATCCACAGCCGGATAAATCCCTTTTTGCGTCAAACGGCGCTCCAGGTTGGTGGTCGCATCCAAGTGAGCAAAGGTGGTTGCCGGCGCCGGGTCGGTATAGTCGTCGGCCGGTACGTAGATCGCTTGGATCGAGGTAACCGAACCGGTTTTCGTCGAAGTGATCCGTTCCTGCAATTGGCCCATTTCCGTGGCCAGGGTCGGTTGGTAACCCACCGCTGAAGGCATGCGTCCCAACAGGGCCGATACCTCGGAACCTGCCTGGGTGAAGCGGAAGATATTGTCAATGAAGAGAAGAACGTCCTGTCCTTCGCTGTCACGGAAATGCTCAGCCATCGTCAGTCCCGAAAGGGCGACGCGCATCCGTGCCCCTGGCGGTTCGTTCATCTGTCCGAACACCATGACCGTTTTCTCGATAACACCCGAATCCTTCATTTCATGGTACAGGTCGTTCCCTTCGCGGGTACGTTCCCCTACACCGGCAAAAACGGACAAACCGCCGTGCTCTTGTGCGATGTTATGAATAAGCTCCTGAATGAGTACGGTTTTCCCTACTCCCGCACCGCCAAAGAGACCGATCTTTCCTCCCTTGGCATAAGGGCAGAGCAGGTCAACGACTTTAATCCCCGTTTCCAGCATTTGCTGTTCGGTCGATTGCTCTTCAAAGCTGGGGGCCGGGCGGTGGATCGGAAGCTTCAGATCACTGTTAACCGGACCGGCTTCATCGATCGGTTCTCCCAATACGTTAAATACCCGTCCCAATCCCGGGCGTCCAACCGGAACGGAGATCGGCGCACCTGTATCCACTGCTTCCATCCCGCGCACCAATCCATCCGTCGAAGCCATGGCCACCGTACGCACCGTGTTATCCCCGAGATGCAGTGCCGTTTCCAATACCAATTCGCTTCCATCCGCGCGTTTTACCTTAATGGCGTTGTAAATCTCCGGCATGTGCCCCTGGTCAAACTGCACGTCCACAACAGGGCCCATTACCTGTAAGACACGTCCAGTGCTCATCACATTCCCTCCTTAAGCTGCAATTGCATCTATTAAAACGGATTAGCCGTAATCCATCAAAAGGAAAATAAGTCCGTTCTGTTTATCATCCCTGTGCCGAAGCGCCGCCGACAATTTCTGCAATCTCTTGGGTAATGGCCGCTTGACGGGCACGGTTGAACTCAAGCGTCAGTTTTTCAATCAATTCGGTTGCGTTATCCGTTGCATTGCTCATCGCATTCATCTTGGCGGCAAATTCGCTCGCTTTGCCCTCCAACAGCGCGCTGTAGATCAGAGCTTCTGCATAACGCGGCAACAGGACATCCAATACAGCTTCCGGCGAAGGTTCATATTCGTAAACGGCCGTCGCTCCGGCAGCGGTTCCTTCCGAATCCCTCAGTTCTTCACCAGTCAGCGGCAACAGGCGTTTTTCCACTGGACGCTGAATGATCGGATTGATAAATTCGTTGTAAAGGATAAACAGCTCATCAAATTTTTCGTCCGCGTAAAACTGCACCGCTTGTTTGGCGATCTCGTGAACATCGGCAAACTTCGGTGAATCAGATAACCCGGTCACTTCACCGATTACCGGGAGCCCGCGTCGCTTGAGAAAGTCTCTGCCTTTGCGGCCGATGACAAAAATGACGTATTCATCCTGGCTCTGGTGGCGCTCATGTAAAGTCGCCTGCAACTTTCTGAGCAAATTGCTGTTATATCCACCGCAAAGACCGCGGTCAGAGGTGATGACCAGATAACCGGTCTTTCTCACCGGGCGGGAAACGAGCATGGGATGGTTATATCCTTTTGTTCCCCTGGCGACATTGACGATCACATCATGCATCTTCTCCGCATAAGGCCGTGACGATTCCGCCTGTTCCTGAGCCTTGCGCAATTTGGATGCCGCCACCATTTTCATCGCCTTGGTAATCTGTCTGGTTTTCTCGAACGAGCGAATCCGCCGTTTAATGTCACGCATCGATTGCCCCATCAGTTCACCGCCTTTCCGTTACCCGGCAATGGCCCGGGCCGGTTCATTCCAACCCGGACGCACCTGCCGTCTCAATGATCGTCATTTGTCCGATTTGATAAAGCCTTTTTTAAAGGTTTCAATCGCCTGGATCAGCTTCTCTTCCGTCTCTTTGGTCATCTCTTTCTTTTCACGGATATCCTTGAGGATTTCTTCGTGGTGACTGTCTAAGTGGGCATGGAATTCACTTTCAAAGCGGCGTACATCTTCAACCGCGATATCGTCGAGGTGGCCCTTGGTAACCAAGTAGAGGGAAATAACCTGTTTCTCCACAGGCATCGGCTGATGCTCATCCTGTTTCAAAATCTCAATGGTCCGCTTACCGCGCTCCAGTTTGGCAGCGGTCACTTTGTCGAGGTCGGAGCCGAATTGGGCAAATGCCGCCAAATCGAAGTACTGGGACAAATCAAGACGCAAGGTACCGGATACTTTTTTCATCGCCTTGATCTGTGCCGAACCCCCGACCCGGGAGACCGAAGTACCGGTACTTACCGCAGGACGAACCCCGGCATAGAACAAATCCGATTCCAGGAAGATCTGACCGTCGGTAATCGAAATGACGTTGGTCGGAATATAGGCGGAGATATCCCCGGCTTGCGTTTCGATAAATGGCAATGCCGTTAACGAACCGCCCCCACGGGCATCGGACAATTTGGCCGCACGTTCCAACAGGCGGGAATGCAGGTAGAATACATCCCCCGGGTAAGCTTCACGGCCCGGCGGACGGCGAAGCAGGAGCGAGAGCTCACGGTAAGCCGTCGCCTGCTTGGACAAGTCGTCATAAACGCACAGAACGTGTCCGCCTTTATACATGAAGTACTCACCCATCGCACAACCCGCATACGGTGCCAGGAACAGAAGCGGTGCAGGATCGGATGCGCTGGCCACGACCACGATCGTGTAATCAAGCGCCCCGAAACGACGCAGCTTTTCAACGACATTGGCTACCGTGGATTGCTTTTGTCCGATGGCTACATAGACACAGACCATGTTTTGGTCTTTTTGGTTGATGATCGTATCGATGGCAATCGTCGTCTTCCCGGTCTGCCGGTCCCCGATGATCAGCTCCCGCTGACCGCGGCCGATCGGCACCATCGAGTCAATCGACTTAATCCCGGTTTGCAACGGCTCATGCACTGATTTCCGGTCAATAACGCCAGGTGCAGGAGATTCAACCGGACGGAATTCGGTCGTTTCAATCGGTCCTTTTCCGTCGAGCGGCTGCCCGAGCGGATTGACGACGCGGCCCAGTAACGCCTCACCTACCGGCACTTCCATCAGACGGCCGGTCCGCTTCACCTGATCTCCTTCACGAATGTCGGCAAACGGCCCCAAAATAACGATCCCGGCATGGTTCTCTTCAAGGTTGAGCACCATCCCCATCACGCCGTTGCTGAACTCGACAAGCTCACCTGCCATGGCATTCAACAGGCCATGAACCCGGGCGATCCCGTCCCCCACACTGATGACGGTGCCCACATCGGTTACTTCCACTTCAGCCCGGTAATTTTCGATCTGCTCCTTAATGAGAGAGCTGATCTCTTCCGGCTTAATGCTCATATTCGTTCACCCCAATCTTCCCATCTCTGATCTATCCGACTCTGTTTCCGCTCAATCGTTCTCTGAACCGGTTCAACTTGGTACGCAGGCTGCCGTCGTACAAACGGTCTCCCACTTGCACAATCACTCCGCCCAGGATGTCAGAATCCACCTTTTCGGTAATATCCAGCTTTTTGCCGACGATCGGCTCAAAAGCGGCAACCAGTTTTTTGCGGTCTGTGGCGGTAAGCGGAAACGCAGTCGTGACAACTGCTTCGACTATTCCTTTGTGTTCGTTCACCAGGCGCTTGTATTCAGCGAAGGCGTCCTGCACAATGCTTTCGCGCCGGCGATCGGCCAACAGATCGAGAAAGTTTTTCGTGTATTCGTTCAGATTTGCAAAAATGCGTGCAAACACTTCTTTTTTCTGTTCCGCGGCAGTTGTGGGATGCTGTACCCACGTTTTCAGCTCGGGTACGGAGGCAAATGTTTGGGCAATCTGCTCCAGGTCGGTTCCCACCTGGTCAAGGCAATTCTTCTCCAGGGCCACTTCAAACAACGCTTTGGCATACCGTTTCGCTACAACTGAACTCATTGTAATCTTCCTACCTCTTCAAGATAGGTTGCGACCAGTTTGGCCTGCCCTTTTTTATCCAATTCTTTCTCCAACAGCTTGGATGCCAATTGGATGGAGAGCGTCCCAACCTCTTCGCGCAGGCTGGCCAAGGCCTTTTCCTTCTCACGCTTGATTTCGGCCGTCGCCTCCTGAATCATCCGTTCTGCCCGTTCATGCGCTCCTTTGATGATTTCTTCGGCCTCACGCTCGCTTTGCGCTTTGGCGCGCTCAATGATCTCTTTCGCCTCCTGGCGGGTGCGGCTGAGCTCTGCCTTCTGCTCTTCCAGCAGCTTTTCCGCTTCTTTGCGGCTCTCTTCCGCCGATTTGATCTGGCCTTCAATATGATCCTGGCGCTGTTTCATCGTCTGCAGCATCGGGCGAAGAGCGAAGCGGCCTACAAGAAGCATTAAAATAATAAATGCGGCTAATTGAAACAAAATGGTGCCGATCTCGATATGAATCCCACTTTCATAGTGCATCCCATTCACTCCCTTCCGATCATGCCAAATCTATCTCAAAAGCAAAAACCTTCAAATGCCTGGTTTGAATCGCAACCGGACGGGGAAAAAAATGATGGATCCCCGTCCGCCAGAGAAAAAGCCGATTAAAGGATGCCGAGCAACTTCATGATCCCGAACGCAACGGCGATAATCGGCAACGCTTCGACCAGCGCGATTCCGATAAAGGTTTGCCCGAACAGCAATCCGCGGAGTTCCGGTTGACGGGCAATCCCTTCCAGATAGCGACCAAATACCAGACCGTTACCAATCCCACCACCGATGGCAGCGCAAGCCATCAAAATTGCACCAGCTATTACACCCAAATCCATTTCAGTTTCCTCCTCTGATTCTTATTGACAGTTTTTCGATCTTTTTATCAATGATCGGTAGACAATTTCTGCGACATATAAACCATCGCCAGAATTGTGAATACATACGCTTGGATGATGCCGACAAAGACGGAATACCCAATCCAGATGACGTTGAGCGGGATACCGACCCATGCCGCTTTCAGCAGGACAAAGACCAGTACTTCCCCGGCAAAGATATTGGCCCAAAGACGCATTCCGTGCGTAAGCGGTTTGGCGATCTCATCGATGAGATGCAGCGGAAACATCCACCAAAACGGCTGGAAATAGTGGGCTCCGTATTTCTTCGGCGATTTTCTGATTCCTAAGAAATGAGCGACAATGGTAATCACAAATGCCATGGCCAAAGGACCGTTGATATCGGCTGTCGGCGACTTCCACCATGCTGCCGAGACGTGATCGGATTCCGTCACGATGTTAAACATAAGTCCAAGCTGGTTCGCAATGAGAAGATAGAAAAAGAGGGTAAAGGCAAAACTATAAAATTTTTCGCTCGTTTTCGCATCCAGATTGGAACGCACAAGGCCGCGGGTAAACTCCACGAGCATTTCCACCACATTCTGGATGCCGGAAGGCACGAGGGCACGGCGCCGCGTTGCAAGCCAAGCGATGAGGAAAACGGCAACGCAGGTGACGGTCGTTCCGATCATTACGGTAACGTCAAAAGTGATGGGCAGTCCTGCCAAGTGAAATGTAAGCTTGGGAGTATTCTCCATTCTCCGTAGATTCACCCCTTTCTGATTTGGTGGTTGAGACGCCTTGCTTCCCAAAACTCAAGTAGAATGATGAGTATATAGCAAATTGGCAGCCCGAACGGAACGGCCCGAACATCAAACCATCCCGGATATTCAATGGCGATGATGATCGCGAGGGCAACCATGAGATAGCGATTGACCATGCCGGTTCCCCGGTTTCTGGTGCTTCCGGTGAGGATGGCTCGCTCACCGGCGATGCGCACTTTGCGCGACATGTACAGAATATTGTACAAACTTACACAAAGACCGAGAAAAAAACCGGCGACTAATCTCTTCTGCGGGGTAAAAAACCAGATGATCATTAAAATAGCAAGGAATACAATAGTGAGGAACACCACTCGACGACGAATGGTTGTTATGGGATCCATGAGGAGTCATTCCTTTGTCATTGCTTTAATGGTGAAAAATGAACTGATAAAACCAAACACCAATCCGAGCAGTACTCCCGCGAGCAGCATGAATGGTTTGGTTCCCCAAACGGCATCCAGCTTGTTTCCCAACCAAGCCCCACCGATTGTGAGGAAGATGATTTCCATTCCTGCAGAACCAATCATTCCAACAATCCGCCAAGGATTTCCAGTGTTATTCATGAGATCCCCCGTTGGACCTTTAACATTTAGGGAAAGAAGACCGCCTCGGAATAAAATTTTAATCATGATTGGCATCAGGAACTGTCCTTCCCCCTGCCTATAGTAACGAAGGGTCAACGGTGTTGTCAACGCTTTCCCGAAAAGAGTTTTGAACAAATTGTCACATTTGCGGCAAATCGTTTGGTCTCCCCTTGAAAATCCTTGTTGTTTCAAGGAAGTGCCCGTTTTAATTTTACAAATCCAGTTCGTTTTCTAACCAGTCCCCGCTGTCCGCCTCCTCGCGATCCATCATGCCGGCAGCCTTTTATATAAATTTACTTCGTACCAAAAAGCCGATCTCCTGCATCACCGAGCCCGGGTACGATATAACTTTTTTCATTGAGACCCTCATCCACCGCCGCGACATAAATGTCGACATCATGATGATCTGCCTGCACGCGCTCAATCCCTTCCGGTGCGGCGATCAGGCACATCAGCTTGATATTTTTCGCCCCCATTTCCTTCAGGGCACGGATCGCTTCCGAAGCGGAACCTCCTGTTGCCAGCATCGGATCGATCACAATCAGATCCCGTTCGCCGATATCGGACGGCATCTTGGAATAATAGAGCACCGGTTTTAGTGTTTCAGGGTCGCGGTAGAGCCCGATATGGCCCACTTTGGCTGCGGGAATCAATTTCAAAATCCCGTCTACCATCCCGAGCCCGGCCCGCAAAATCGGCACAAGGCCCAGCTTTTTCCCGGCCAGAACCTTGCACTTCGCCGTGGTGACCGGTGTTTCGACCTCCACCTCTCTGAGCGGCATATCGCGGGTAATTTCATAGGCCATCAAGGCGGCCACTTCATCAACCAGCTCACGGAATTCTTTCGTTCCCGTATGTTTGTCACGGATAAAGGTCAGTTTGTGCTGGATCAACGGATGGTCGAATACATAGACATTGCTCACGTTCGGTTCCCCACTTTCTTTGTCATCAGATGACAATTATTTTTGTCCCTATGATATCTAACCATATTCCCTGTCGTCCCTCAAGCATTTCCCTTATTTATCATTGCCAAAGGTTGGTATATTTTTTCTGCCGGGTGTAAAAACAGGAAAAACGCATTTCACCGGCCCAAAAGACATTCATATCATTTCGGCGCAATCCTGGGATGAACCCGGGAAAAATTGAACGATCAGGGGGGACACGAAGCACCGCAAATGCACCGCACAAAAAAACAGGAAACAGAAGGCATCTGCTGTTCTCGCTGACGCCTTCCATTTCCTGCGGTGATCCCTCAGGCCGGATGAAAAGTTAAATTCGCAAGTCCGGATAAAGCGGATATTTTTCCGTCAAGCGGGCCACACGCTGGCGCGCTTCCTCATGCGCAGCCCCGTCTTCCGGATTTTTCAAGGTAAGAGCCATGATGCCGGCGATTTCCTCCATGGCCGGCAAATCCATGCCACGTGAGGTAACTGCAGCGGTACCGATGCGGATTCCGCTGGTGACAAACGGGCTTTCCGGATCGTTGGGAATCGTATTTTTGTTGGTGGTGATGCCGACTTCATCCAACAGATGTTCCGCCGTTTTCCCGGTCAGGCCCAAGTTGCGGACATCAATGAGGATCAAATGGTTGTCCGTTCCCCCCGAAACCAGGTTGAATCCTTGTTGTTTCAAGGAATCCGCCAACCGCCGCGCATTATTGATGATATTTTTGGAATACGTTTTAAACTCATCTGTAAGCGCTTCTCCCAATGCAACCGCCTTTGCGGCAATCACGTGCATCAACGGTCCGCCCTGCACGCCGGGGAAAATCGTTTTATCGATCAACTTTGCGTATTTTTCCTGACACAAAATCATTCCGCCGCGGGGGCCTCTCAGTGTTTTGTGTGTCGTGGTCGTAACAAAGTCGGAGTAGGGCACCGGATTCGGATGGTCTCCCGTGGCCACCAATCCGGCGATGTGAGCCATGTCCACCATCAGGTAAGCGCCCACTTCGTCGGCAATTTCCCTGAACCGGGCAAAATCGATTACACGGGGATAAGCACTGGCACCGGCAACGATCAGTTTCGGCTTATGCTCAAGTGCCAGCTGGCGAACTTTATCATAGTCGATCAGGTGAGTTTGATCATCGACTCCATACGCGACAAAACGATACATTTTGCCCGAAAAGTTGACAGGGCTTCCATGCGTCAGATGACCGCCGTGCGCCAGGTTCATCCCCAAAACGGTATCTCCCGGTTCAAGCACGGAAAAATAAACTGCCATATTGGCTTGAGCGCCGGAATGCGGCTGCACATTGGCATGCTCGGCACCAAAAAGTTCCTTAGCCCGCTGGCGTGCCAGCTCTTCCACCACATCCACATACTCGCATCCGCCGTAATAGCGTTTACCCGGATAACCTTCCGCATACTTGTTGGTCATCACGGTTCCCATCGCTTCCATGACCGCTTCGGACACGAAATTTTCTGAAGCGATCAATTCGATTTTATTCCGTTGACGCCCCAGCTCCTGTCTGATTGCCTCAGCCACTTGCGGATCTCTTTTACGTAAATGTTCCATCGACTGCTCCCCCCATTGAGACCATTTCCTCTATTCTAACAAACCCGGGTTACTTTGCGGAACCTTCCTCTTCAGCTTCCAACAAATAGACAGCCCTGGCCCCGCCGATCAGTTTGGGCCTGGTTTTCGCCATGGTGACGTGTGCCTGCCCCACCTTTTTCAAGCGGGGACGAACGGGAACCGCAACCGGTTTCAGGTGCATTCCGATCAGCGTATCCCCGATATCGACACCGGCATCCGCCTGAATTTTTTCCACCAAAACAGGATGCTCCAAATGGCGAAAGGCGTAGGATGCCATCGCTCCCCCGGCATGGGGAACAGGGATGACCGTCACTTCGGGCAGCGAAAATCGCTCTGCGGTCTCCTGCTCCACCACCAGGGCACGATTCAGATGCTCACAGCATTGGAAGGCGAGCTGAAAACCGGATTCCGCCTGAACTTCGCGAATGCCGGCAAAGATCCGGGCAGCGATTTCCGTGCTTCCTTCCGTACCGATCCGCTTGCCTGCCACTTCACTCGTGCTCACACCGAACACCACCAGATGCCGTTCAGTCAGGGGCATGGCTTCCAGCAAGTCGTGCAAAATCTCCTTTACCTCGTTTTTCAGTGAAGCGAATTCCATCAAGAAAGACTTCCTTCCAGTTGGCTGATTTTTTCCAGGCGCCGGGCATGGCGGTTTCCCTGGAACTCTGCACCAAGCCAGGCGCGCACGATCGATTTGGCCAGATCAGGGCCAACCACGCGTTCTCCGAGTGCCAGGATATTGGCATTATTGTGTTCCCGCGCCATTCTTGCCGAAAATTCATCGGTAACAACAGCACAGCGGATTCCCTTAACCTTGTTTGCGGCAATTGACATCCCGATTCCCGTGCCACAGATCAAAATGCCGAGATCAAATTCCCCTTCAGCCACTTTTTTGGCAACCGGGTAGGCATAATCGGGGTAATCGACGGATTCTTCACAATCACATCCCACATCTTCATAGGCGATGTCCAGTTCGGTCAACAGCTCTTTGACCTCTTTTTTCAGGCGCAGCCCGCCATGATCGGAACCGAGTATAATGCGCATCTGTTTCTCTCCTCCCTTTTTCTGTGACTGAGTCGCAGTGCGGGCGTCAGGCCCTGCCGCGTTCCTGTTGCCGGCCGGGGTGCCCGACTCCCCTTCCAAATCTCCTCAGGCTTCCCTCTATTAGTTAACCACACATCAGCGGGCATCGGAAGAGCGATTCCACTTGGCAACGATTTTACGAATTTCTCGTTCCAATTCGTCGGCACACTGACGATAAACATCGACGGAACCGCCAAACGGGTCGCTCACATCGACGTTGTCCCTCTTTTGCTCCAGGAGAATCAGCAGCTCCTGTTCCCGCTTTCGCAGCGGTACAATCTCTTTTCGCCAGGCCTCTTCCGCCTCTTTGGGCCAAGGCTTGTCCGGTGTCAGGGAATAGCGGGCACGGATCTCAACTCGTTTGTTTTCCATTTCCACATAGATACGATCCAATTGCTGATACAATTCCATGACCTTCGTATTTTGATTCGCATATTCTTTCAAGGTATAAATCTTATCGACACTCTCCGGATAATTATATTGAATATCAAATTTGTGCCGGGCGGTCATCGTCAGGATGAGATCTGCCCAGCGCACCAATTCCGGGCTCAGCATCTGCGACCGATGGGAATGTTCAATTCCCCGCTCCATCAGAACCTGAGATGCCTGTTCGGCTGCCAGCGAACCTTCCATCGCCGAAACGCCGGCCGATTTGACCTCCACTTCGATCCCGGCCTCTTGCGCAATTTTTTTCAAAAGCGCTTCGGCCATCGGGCTCCGGCAGGTGTTCCCCGTGCAAACGAAAAGGATCTTCTTCATTCCGTTCACCCCATTTCATCTGTTCTTCAGTATCAGTTGAACAGATGGATGCTATACGTATCTTTGTCCAATTCAAGAATAATCCGCTTGAGAAAAGGCCGAATTTGCCGGTCCTTTTTTTGCGATGACTGGAATTTGTCTCCTATTTTCTACTTTACTGAAAGGGAGGATCAGGGGCAACAAAAACCATGCCTGCGACGATGCACGAAAATTTAAAATATAAATTTACTGCCCAGGATAATTAAAATGATTCCTCCAAATAATTCACCGTATCCTCCCACCCAGTTCCCGATAAACCGTCCGAGCATCAGCCCGCCGCCGGACATCGCAAACCCGGCAGAGCCAAACATCAAACAGGTCAGCAGCAGATCGGAATGAAACAAGCCGAGACTGAGTCCGGCCGACAGCGAATCAACACTGACACTGAGCGACAACAAAAATATGTTGATCAAGGACTGAATATAAATCCGGGTTTCTTTTTCCCGGCGAATCACATTCATCAGCATGTTCAGTCCCAAAAAACAAAGCATTCCGCCTCCTACAACCACGGCGATGCCCTTCATCACGGTTCCCAGAAATTGTCCCATCATCATGCCCAACAGGGGCATTATTACATGGAAAAGACCAATGGACAGGCTTAGTGACGTCATCTGCCAGAATGATAAACGCCTCATGCCGAGACCGACCCCGAGTGAAAAAGCGTCCATCCCCAGAGCAACCGCAATCATGGTTAATGTCAAGATCTGCCCCCATTGCGCCATCGAAAGATCCATTCCTTTTCCTCCCCTGTCCCGAGGTCCTGCTTGTCACATCGTATGCCGGGCAGACACAAAAAAGAACCAAATGCCCCAAAGAGCACTTGGTTCGTGATCCCGCACACAAAGATATGAACACCGGACCGAAAGCAACCGCAAGATCCCTCACTGGTCAAATCCGTCCGGAATCCGGTTTAACCGCGCTTCCCACATCGAGCACATTTCCGCCGGCTGCTTTCAGAAGGCGGTTCATGACGGAATGATAAAGCCCATGCTCCGGGAAAGCCTCGGCCAAAATCACTTCGACTCCGCGATCATCAAATTCCCGCAAGGCATGATACAGATTCCGCGCGACACTGGCCGGGTTTTCCCGCCGGCCGCAGGCAATCACAACATCGGCAGAAAAATCGCGGCGATATTCCTCCGTCGTCAAAATCCCGACCCTTTTGCCTTGTGATTGATATTCCTGCGCCAACTTCCTCATTTTTCCGTGCATCGGCAAAAGCTCCCCGCGGATCAGCCACATTTGCCCCCTTGGTGCATAATGGCGGTACTTCATCCCCGGAGCGCGCGGCACTTCGTCTTTGGAACGGAGTCCGGGATCCACCTCGACCCGGCCAACCGCCTCTGTCAGCTGTTCCAGGGTAATCCCGCCAGGTCGCAACAAGACCGGGACTTCCGTGCTAACGTCGACGACGGTCGATTCCACTCCGACCCCGGTCGGGCCGCCGTCCAGAATCAGATCGATTCTCCCTGCCAGATCTTCAAACACATGCCGGGCTTCAGTCGGGCTCGGACGTCCCGAACGGTTGGCGCTGGGAGCCGCGACCGGCAGCCCTGTCTCCTGCAACAGGGCGAGCGCCGTCGGATGATCAGGCATGCGAATGCCGACGGTACTTAAGCCCGCCGTCACATTTTCAGCCAGATTTCCCCGGTGAGGCACGACGATGGTCAGCGGCCCCGGCCAAAAACGGTCAATCAGGGACTGAGCCAACGGCGATACCTCTTTGGCCACAAGGCTGACCTGGTTCTTCTCCCCGACATGAACGATCAAGGGGTTGTCAGAAGGGCGCCCTTTGGCCGAAAAAATGCCGTTTACGGCCGATTTGAGCGTGGCTGCTGCTCCCAATCCATACACCGTCTCCGTCGGAAACGCGACAAGCCCTCCCTCGCGAAGGATCCTTGCTCCTTCCCGGATTTCCCTTGTTTGCCTTAGCGCTTCAACTGTTAATGATCCATCCACACGGGCCCATTCTGTTTCTTTGTGATTCACTTTTGATTCCCCTTTACCCTTTGCCCCGTTCTGTTGTTCAACTATCATACCACAATCCGGTCGCCGAGCCGGAGCCGGTTTACGACTGATCCCCGGAAAACCGGGTATAAACCATCGGCGTCCCTTTATAAAGCGAGCGCTCAAAATGTTCGGATTCCTTCAGCACCTCGGGCAGGTCGGCAAACGCGACTTCGACAAAGCCGAGTTCGGAGAAAAAAGAAGTGGAAGCCCCGGCCAGCAGATAAACGTGCGTCAATCCCAGCTTTTTCGCGTAAGCGAGCAAAATCTCCATCATCTTGATCCCCACTTTGCCAATCCAGGAAGCCCTCTCCAGCACAAACGACCGAAGCAACCCGATCGAACCATGCACTTCCATGCCGACAACGCCCACCATCTGCGGGGACTCTCCCTGATCACTTGCCGTTTCCACGACAAAAAAATGGAGCAGATTACTTTCAATCCCCTTATCATTCAACCCCGCATCTTTAATCAACCGGCGAATGCGAAAAAGATCGTGTTCTCCCGCCCGGCGAATCACAAACATATCCGTTTCCTCCTGTTCCGCTTGTCCTACTATAGCGGTATGACAGGAAGCGGATTTCTAGAACCGCCGGCTGTTCATCCCCCGCTCACCAATGCCACCATTTGGCCAGCTGATCCAGCAGCAAAAAACGAACCTGCAATTTTCCTTCAGCCGATGACTTTTCCCGCGCCTGCCCGTTCATTTCCACATAAACATCCTGTGCGGCAGAGGCAGACAGCGTTTGTGTGGTTTCCTTGCCGTCGATCGCATCCCCGTTGGACATGTCGATAAAACAGAGCGGCGGAAACAGGACGCACCACCAGTTGCTCCCCAGCCCTTTTCCGATGGTAATCCGCAATGCTTCATAATTTCCGGCCGGATAAATTTTGTTTCCGTACAATTTCGTCGGGAAGGGAACCTGGCCAAAGTCGACTTTTACCGGATAGGAATAACCGTAATGATGCACCGTCTGTTCGGCAATCCGGCGCAAGAGCGGCAAACGCTCACGAATCGCCCGGCGCGCTTCTTCGATGTTTTTCGGTTTCAGCGCCCACGTCCCGATCTCCCGCACAATCGCATCGCGCACCCGGCGTTTTAACCATTGGTCACCGACGCTGTCGCTGTTGGCCAAAATCCGCAGGCGAATCGCTTGTTTTGGGATTTCCGGAGCCGAAGGCGAAACGGCTCCCGCTTCCGGCCGGCTGTTCCATTCCAACTGGCCGGACCCTTCAGCCACATAGGCAAAAACCCAGGCAAAAACCGCTGAAAATAACATGAAAATATGAGTCCATTTTCGCATCGTTCATGCCCTCCTTGTTCCTATCCAAAGTATGGACAAGGAGGGCACAATTTAATCTCATTTTTTCAAAAAATTCACTTAGCCGCTGATGAATCCGATTACCACCCGATCCCGGCCGGCCAAGTCTTGTCTTATTTCCACCCGCTCGGCTCCGGAAATCTTTTTCACCAATCCGGCCACTTCGCCGCCCTGATCCGCGCCGATCTCAAAACAAACCAACCGCTTGCCGCTCCACTTTCCAAATTGCTCCGTAAGAACGCGGTAAGGCTCCAATCCATCCTCACCGCCATCCAGGGCAAGGCGCGGCTCAAACGCCTGCACCTGTTTTTCCAAAGCGGGGATCACGGCGGAAGGAATGTACGGCGGATTGGAAACGAGAACGTCAATCGTCGGCAGATCAGGAAGCAGGGGAGTCAAGTAACTGCCGTGAATCCACGTGATTTTCTCCTTAACCCCATGGCGGTGCGCATTGTCTTTGGCAGTGGCCAACGCCTCCGATGAAAGATCAATGGCTGTCACCTGCCATTCCGGCTTTTCCAAGGCCAGGGTGATGGCGATCGCCCCGCTCCCCGTTCCCACATCGACGACATGCAGAGCCCGCTTCCCCAAGAAACGCTCCGCCTCTTCCAGTACAGTTTCCACCAATCCTTCCGTCTCGGGCCTGGGGATTAAAACCGAGGGATTTACCTGAAACAGCCGCCCGTAAAACTCTTGATCCCCGATGATATATTGCAGCGGCTCTCCGGCAGCCCGCCGGTTCAGCCAATTTTGGAACGGAGCGGTCCACTCCTCTTGCCACGGGTCGCGGAAAAGCAGAAAGAAACGGGCACGATCCACTCCAAGAAAACGCCGCAAAAGGAGTTCCGCTTCAAACTCCGGGGACTCAACCCCCGCTCCCCGCAAAAAAGAGGAAGCCCGCTGGAAGGCTTCCCGAACATTCATGCCCATCAGTTTTTTGCCCCTTTCCCTTCACAAGGCCGGATGTTTAATCGACTCCCGCCTTTTCCAGGAGTGCTGTCTGTTCGTGAAGAATCAATGCATCGATAATTTCTTGCAGATCCCCATCCAGAACCAGATCCAGCTTATGAAGCGTCAGACCGATGCGGTGATCGGTCACCCGGCTTTGCGGGAAGTTATACGTACGAATCCGCTCACTGCGGTCACCGGTACCCACCGCAGATTTGCGTGCGCTCGCCAGCTTTTCCATCTCCTCTTTTTGCTTGAGGTCAAACAAGCGTGCACGCAACACCCGCAACGCTTTCTCTTTGTTGCTGTTTTGCGATTTTTCATCTTGACAGGATACCACGATTCCGGTCGGAATATGCGTAACCCGAACGGCGGATTTTGTCGTGTTCACACTCTGTCCGCCCGGTCCGCTGGAGCAAAAAGTGTCGATGCGGAGATCTTTTTCATTGATCTCCACTTCCACTTCCTCCGCTTCCGGCAGGACAGCTACGGTCGCCGTCGAGGTATGAATCCTTCCACCCGACTCGGTTTCCGGCACCCTCTGCACGCGATGGGCCCCGCTTTCATACTTCAGCCGGCTGTATGCACCGCGCCCCTGAATGGAGAAAACCACTTCCTTGAACCCGCCAAGGCCGGTTGAACTGGCTTCCAGCACTTCCACTTTCCAGCCCTGCCGCTCGGCATAACGCGTATACATGCGGTACAAATCGGCCGCGAACAAAGCCGCCTCATCCCCTCCGGCCGCGCCGCGAATCTCCACAATGACGTTCTTTTCATCATTGGGGTCTTTGGGCAAAAGAAGGATGCGAATGCGCTCTTCCAATGCTTCCTTGCGCTCGGAAAGCTCCTCAATCTCCATTTTTACCAGGTCGCGCATTTCATCGTCCAGTTTTTCTTCCAGCATCGTTTTGGCGTCTTCCAGTTGTTCCACCACTTGCTTATACTCCAGATAAGCCTGATTTTGCTCTTCCAATCCGGCCTGCTCCTTGGAATATTCCCGCAGCTTTTTGGCATCGCCGATCACTTCGGGATCGCAGAGCAACTGACTCAGCTCTTCATACCGTTTGTGAATCGCCTCCAAACGATCTAACACTTTTGCTCACTCCCATTTTTCGCTGCCGGAGTTCTTCTTCCGGCTTCGGCTGACAATTTATTTGAAGGGAAAGTCCTTTCCTCCGAACGTTTTGCTCACGTCATTTGATTTTACCACAAGATTGAAGTTCTTTGGAAGAAAGGGAGGTATTCTCCTTATAATAATGTTATGATGGAAGAAAAACTCGACATTTCCCAGCATAAGGAGCCATCATATGACTGAGGTAATCAATAATGTGCTGAACAACCTTTATACTTTCGGCCCCATTATCGCTCTGTTTTATGTGATCAATCTCTCAGAGAAGAAACGAACCCCGCTCCAGCCGAAATCAGGCCGGGAAATCGCGCTGATCGGCTATCTCCTCATCGGATTTGGCTATGCTGCCAGCTTTTTGATCGGTTTGATGATCCATTTGCGCGGGGACTCCTATTTAGAACTGCTGAGCCAAGTCCCGTCTGGCGACCTGATCCGGAAAATGCAACTGATCGGACTGGGCCTTTGGCTGCCGTCCCTCCTCGGCTTATTGATTTTTATCCCTGTAATGCGCCGCTGGGTCTCCCGGCTCCTTCCAATCGATGCCGATAATCGCATCCATTCCTTTTCCCTGTCCATGAGCATGCTCGTATTCATGCAAATGATCGTCACATTGGGAGTCGGGCTGGACACACTCAGCAAGACCAGCCAGCCGCAGTCGTCTTCCGGTGTTCTCGCCATGCTCTGGTCTCAGGATATCCTGCTCGCCTTTCTGGGATTGATCGGGGTGGGCTGGCTCAGCCGGCGCACGCTCAGCCAAACGCTGGACCGGCTTGGCCTGAAAAAGATCACGACCCGGGAATTGTTGATTGGACTGGCGATCGGGCTGGTGATGATGGTAATCTCCAATCTGGTGGAAAACCTCGCTTATACACAGGGATGGATGGGTGATCCCCACGTGGAGGATTTGACCAATAAGTTGCTCGGACCGCTGTTTACGTCCATTCCCGGGATTCTGACACTCGGACTGGCAGCCGCCTTGGGGGAAGAGATCATCTTCCGCGGCGCCCTCTTGCCGCGGTTCGGCCTCGTTTATACCAGCTTCCTATTCGCACTGGTTCATGCCAATTACGGCATCAGCGCGGCAACTCTGGTTGTTTTCCTATTGGCTCTCGTCCTGAGCCTGGTGCGTTACCGCTACAATACAACCGTCTGCATGATCATTCATGCCACGTACAATATCAGCCTGGGCATCCTCAGCTTAAAGTGAATTCAGAAGAAAAAGCTTCCCCCCTCAGTGACGATTGGAAACGCAGGGGGCAAGGATGCGCCCGGCTGCCCGGGCCTGCTGCACTTCCACAGAAAAAAATCTCAACCGCACTGGCTTTCTTCAGGCCCGGTTGAGATTTTTTATGTAAGGCGGTCCACTCCGTTTATTGATGGGAAATCAACTCATGGCAATGGCGGCATCGCGCCTCATATTGCTCCAGCGCCCCCACCTGGATGACCGGCTCGTCATCTGCAGCCGGAAGGCCGTCGATCAAACGTTGTGTACGGCTGGCAGGAGCTCCGCATTTTACGCAAATCGCCTGCAATTTGGTCACATATTCGGCAACAGCAAGCAACACAGGCGTCGGTCCAAACGGCTTTCCGCGAAAATCCTGGTCCAGTCCGGCCAGAATCACCCTGATTCCGCGATCAGCCAATTGTTGGCAGATTTCCACAATGGCATCATCAAAGAACTGCACTTCGTCAATCGCGACGACATCGGTATTCTCCGCAAGGCATGAGAGAATCTCTTCCGCTTTGGACACCGGCCGCGCATCGGCGATCAGACCATTGTGAGAAGCAATCGCGTCGCTATGGTAACGGTCATCAATGGCCGGCTTAAACGCCTGTACGTTTAACCGGGCGATTTTGGCACGGCGGATGCGGCGAATCAGCTCTTCGCTCTTCCCGGAAAACATTCCCCCGCAAATCACTTCAATCCAGCCTTCCCGCTCCCTGCCAATAATTCTGTCTGTCATTGATGTTCCTCCCTATGCAGTTTTACCCGTAAAAAAAGCACCCAGCGTTTCAGAAACTGGATGCGATCCCGACAATCCAAACCGTAACTATTTTATCACAGAGCAAAGAAGAAAGTATGAGTACTTTTTACATTTAGCGCCAAAAGATAACAATTCACGATAAAAATAAAAGGCAAGGCCAATACGGTCGCTTGCCTGGAGACTCTTCAGTGTCAAACTGCTTATTTGAGGTTGTATTTCTTTTTGAAACGATCGACACGACCGCCCGCATTCACTGTTTTTTGTTTGCCGGTGTAGAACGGATGGCATTCGGAACAGATGTCCACGCGCAAGTTTTCCACGGTCGATCCGGTTTCAAATGTATTTCCACACGCACAGGTGACAGTAACCAATTTGTATGCCGGATGAATTCCTGCTTTCATGATTCTCACCTCTTTTCCTGGCCTGTAAAAAACAAAATCGATCTATTCGAATCACTGGAGTATTATAGCATGTTTAACAGAGCATCGCAAGGTGGCCGCCCATGGCAAAAGCCGCCACCTTGTCCGGCTAAACAGGAAAATACGCCTGATCCACGGCAAAAGCGGACATCCCAGCCATCCCAGCCGGGAGGCGACGGGCGTCTGCCTGCCGGGATCCGGATCAGAATCGGTTAATAATTTTTCGGGATAATCAATATGGAATAATCAATCGATTATTTCAAAACAAGGAGTGGATTGATAGCCTTGCCATTTTTGCGAACTTCAAAATGAAGATGATAACCCGTCGCTCTTCCGGTCTGCCCCATGTATCCGAGTTGTTGCCCGGTGGAGACCTTTTCCCCCTTGCTCACCATAATACGGCTTAAATGCGCATAGTAGGTGACCCAACCACCTCCGTGATCGATGACAACCAGATTTCCGTAAGTACCGGCGTAACCTGCGCGAACGACGGTTCCTCCGAGCGCTGCATGGATTTCCGTCTGTGACTTGGCCGCATTCCAAATATCTATCCCTTTGTGCATCCGGCCATGGCGCCAGCCAAAATTGCTGGTGATTTGCCCGGTGATCGGCCACCGGAACACATAAGACCCCTGAAAGGGAACAACCGAGCCTTTCACCAGTTTCATTTGGTTTTTCCGGTTCTCTTTCTCCACAGGGACCGGAGACGATTGTTTGGGAATCTCCACCTTTTGCGGCACAGCCACCAATTGACCTGCATACGTCGCTTTATCCAAATCGGGATTGAGATGGAGAAGCAGCTCTTTCGTCGTTTTGTACTCCCGGGCCAACCGCTCTGCCGTATCGCCAAACTTCAGACGCACCCATTTGCGAACCAGCGGAATATTCAGCTGTTGCCCCTCTTCCAGAAAGTCGGGATTTTCCAAGCGGTTAAATCGGGCCAGATCCTCATAGGGCATTCCGAAAAAACGGCCGATCGAGGACAAGGTATCCCCATTTTTCACTTGGTATGTGAGTGGTTTTGTCTCCACTGTGGCGGCCAGGTTCCCCTCCGCTACTTGCGAAATCGGGTTTAAATACTGAATGACTGCTTCTTGCGCAATATGTTCCTGGTCGGGGTCCGCATCCATTCCAGCCAAGTGATCCTCAGCAAAAGCCGGATGCTGATCGTTTCCCACCACCCAGGAAGCGGTTGTGGAGATGGCGAGGGAAGAAGCCAACAAGGCACGTTTGGAAGACATGTCAGCACCTCATAAAGATGAAATTTGGGTAATCAACCCGGTATCATCCTTATGCGGGAAAATTGAGTGATATGACAGTTCAGGAAACAGATGTGGTCGGTCGGAGAGATTTCGGTTCCAGCGAAGCGAGAAACTCTTCATTCGTTTTTGTTTTTTTGAGTTTTTTGATCAGCGCTTCCGCATATTCAGGAGAATCGTTGATCGATTTGCGCAGTTGCCAAAGCTTTTCCAATTCGCCTTTGCTAAGCAGAAGCTCTTCGCGGCGGGTACCGGAACGGCGAATGTCGATCGCCGGAAAAACTCTGCGTTCGGCCAGTTTCCGGTCAAGATGCAATTCCAGATTTCCCGTTCCTTTAAACTCCTCGTAGATCACATCGTCCATGCGCGATCCCGTATCCACCAAAGCCGTGGCCAAAATGGTCAAGCTTCCGCCTTCTTCCACATTGCGGGCAGCACCGAAAAAGCGTTTTGGACGGTGAAGAGCCGCCGGATCAATCCCGCCGGATAAGGTGCGTCCGCTCGGAGGGATGACCAGGTTGTAAGCACGAGCCAAACGGGTGATACTGTCGAGCAGGATCACGACATCTTTTTTGTGCTCCACCAGCCTTTGCGCCCGTTCCAGCACCAGTTCCGCCACCTTAATGTGATTTTCCGGCAATTCATCAAAAGTGGAACTGACCACTTCCGCATCGACTGACCGCTGCATGTCGGTCACTTCTTCGGGACGTTCATCGATCAGAAGCACAAACAGTTCGATTTGGGGATAATTCTCCGTGATGCTGTTGGCAATTTCCTTTAAAAGCATCGTTTTCCCCGCTTTTGGCTGGGCTACAATCAAGCCGCGCTGCCCCAATCCGACCGGGGCGATCAAATCCATCATCCGGGTGGAAATCCGTTCCGGAGTCGTTTCCAAGATGAGGCGCTCTTGCGGATAAAGCGGTGTGAGTGCTGCAAAATGAAGCCGTTCCGCCGCTACGTTGGGATCTTCCCCATTTACAGCTTCCACGTGGAGCAATCCGAAGTAGCGCTCATTTTCTTTGGGCGGCCTTACTTTACCGGAGACCAGGTCACCGGTCCGCAAATCGAAACGGCGAATCTGCGAGGCAGAGATGTAGATATCCTCTGAGGAAGGGAGAAAGTTAATCGGGCGCAAAAAACCGTAGCCTTCCGGCAGAACATCGAGAACGCCTTCCATAAACATCAGGCCGTCGCGTTCGGCTTTTGCTTTTAAAATGGCAAAAATCAGTTCTTTCTTTTTCATCTGCGAGTAATAAGGAATCTGATATTCTTTCGCCAGTTTGTACAAATCAACCAACCGGCGGTTTTCCAGCTCGCTCAGCGTGAGCTCCTCCATGGATTGCATCACCACTCGATTCTTGTAAAATAGTCCCCTCCCAAAACAGGGGGAGGGCTCAATTATAGAATAAGATTCGGTTTTTTCTCAAGACGGTGTGTTCCTTCCATAAACCGAACCGTTCCCGTTTTGGCCCGCATGACGACAGAATGGGTTTTTGCCAGATTCCCCTGATAGCGAACCCCTTTCAAGAGTTCCCCGTCGGTCACTCCCGTGGCCGCAAAAATCGCGTCATCTCCCTTGACAAGATCCTCCATGCGCAATACTTTATTCGGATCTTTCAATCCCATGCTGACGCACCGGTTGAACTGCTCCTCATCTTCCGGAAGCAGGCGTCCCTGGATTTCTCCTCCCAGGCATTTCAGCGCCACCGCGGCCAAAACTCCTTCCGGTGCACCGCCGGAACCAAACAAAATATCAACGCCCGTGTCGGGGAAAGCCGTATGGATCGCTGCAGCCACATCCCCGTCAGGAATCAGTTTTATCCTTGCCCCTGCTTTGCGAATCTCCTCAATCAATTTTGCATGGCGGGGACGATCCAGCACAACCGCGACCAGATCCTCGATATCTTTTCCTGACGCTTTAGCAACCGCCTTCAAATTATCCTCCACCGGGGCGTCAATGTCCACCTTGCCCACCGCTTTGGGTCCAACCGCGATTTTATCCATGTACATATCGGGAGCATGAAGCAGACAGCCGCGATTGGCTACGGCAACCACAGAAATCGCGTTCCACAAACCTTTGGCCACGATATTGGTTCCTTCAAGCGGATCAACGGCCACGTCCACCTCCGGCAAATAACCCAGCCCCAACCGTTCCCCGATATAAAGCATCGGCGCCTCATCCATTTCGCCTTCTCCGATCACCACGGTTCCACGCATCGGAATTGTGTCAAAAACGGTACGCATCGCTTCCGTTGCGGCACTGTCCGCCTCGTCTTTTTTGCCAAATCCCATCCAGCGAGCCGAAGCAATCGCCGCCGCTTCTGTCACGCGAACGATTTCCATCGTCAAGCTTCTTTCCACTTTAACCTACCTCCCGTAGCCTTTTATACTTTCGCTTCATGGTATCACATTACCAAAAATAGAGTAACATATTTATGATTATGTTACATCCTATTTAACCGGTGCGGGAACGGCACAGGGAAAAGTGGCATGATGAAAGCGGATCGGCCGGGACAATTTGGCAAGTGGCGGCAGTAATTACGGGTGTGGGGAAAAGCGAGAGGATTCGGTCGGGCGAAAACATCCCCCGTCAAGGTTATTTCGCCTCTGACGCCGGAAATCCTTTTCATCAGAAGGATCCCGTATAAAAATAAAAGGCCATGTTGGAAAAAAAGGAAGGGGAAAACTGGCGACAGGATTGATCGCCTGCCGCCAGTTAAAAAAAGTTACGCTTTCGTCGCTTTTTTCCAATCGGCTTCAAATTTTTCAATTCCTTGGTCGGTCAACGGATGATGCACGATTTGCTCAATCACTTTAAACGGGACGGTTGCAATGTGTGCTCCGCTCAGGGCGGCTTGTGTCACATGCATCGGGTGGCGGATGCTGGCGGCAATGATCTCCGTGTCAATGCCATGGATTCCAAAGATCTCTGCAACGTCCTGAATCAGTTCCAACCCGTCCTGTCCGATATCATCCAGGCGCCCGACAAACGGGCTGACAAAAGTAGCCCCGGCCCTGGCAGCCATTAGCGCCTGGTTCGCGGAAAAGATCAAGGTTACATTGGTTTTGATTCCTTTTTTGGCAAAGTGGTGAACCGCTTTTAACCCTTCGGTCGTCATCGGAATTTTAATCGTCACATTTTCCGACAACTGAGCCAAGCGTTCTCCCTCTTCAATCATGCCTCGCGCCTCGCGGCTGATCACCTCGGCGCTTACCGGGCCGTCAACAATGCCGAGAATTTCCTTGAGGACTTCTTCAAAGACGCGCCCTGATTTGGCAACCAAACTTGGGTTCGTGGTCACGCCCGCCAAAAGGCCCCATTCATTCACTTCGCGGATCTCGTCAACAATCGCGGTATCCAAGAAAAATTTCATCATCCATTCCTCCAAACTCTGATAAGTCGATCACAGGCCCGGATGGTCCAGTAAATCGTTCCGCGACCAAATTAAAAGCTTATGCCCTGCCCGAGCTGCCAAACAGGCGCATTTTGCCTTTGACAACTTCTTTCATCGCTTCACGGGCAGGACCCAGATATTTGCGCGGATCAATCATATTCGGATTTTGATCCAACAGTTCACGGACGACTTTCACCATCGCCACTTGGTTCTCGGTGTTTACATTGATCTTGCCTACGCCGGCGGCAATCGCCTTTTTAATCGATTCGTCCGGAACGCCGGAACCGCCGTGAAGCACGATCGGCGCCTCGATGCTGCTCGCCACTTTTTCAATGATGTCATAGCGGATTTTCGGTTCCCCTTTGTACATCCCGTGCGCCGTTCCAACCGCTATCGCCAGGGCATCGACGCGTGTTTCTTCCCAGAAGCGGATGGCCTCTTCCGGATTAGCCAGATGAGCATCTTCTTCGGCTACTTCGAGATCATCTTCCACCCCGCCGATCGTTCCGAGTTCGGCTTCGACAGAGACGCCGACAGCATGGGCTGCTTCAACGACTTTTTTGGTCAGGCGAATATTTTCTTCAAAAGGATAATGGGAACCATCAAACATAACAGAGGAGAAACCTGCGCGGATACACTTCATCACGACATCAAAGCTGCTTCCGTGGTCAAGGTGAAGGGCGACGGGAACACCGGATTCTTTGGCGGCTACTTTGGCAAGGGCGACGACATTGTCCAAACCCATATAGCGGATTGCACCTTCACTTGCACCAAAGATAAAGGGTGAGCGCTCTTCTGCGGCTGCAGCGGCGATCGCTTGAACGAACTCAAGGTTATTCATATTGAATTGCCCTACGGCAAAACCCTCTTTTTTCGCTTGGGGCAAAAAAGCATTCATTGATACGAGTGGCATATGTAAGCCTCCTTTTTAAACCTGTATTTTATCATTTTGTCATTATAGCACTAGATATTGGAATTGGGTAGAAATCATCTCGATCATTAATAAAATTTACTTTTCGTTAAATGCAAAATTTGCCTTGCTTCATCCGGTGATGCGATCTCACGCCCCAGTTCCTTGGCAATACGTGCCACCCGCTTCACCAATTGCGCATTGGTTGCCAATTCCCCTTTTTTATAATAAATGTTGTCTTCCAAGCCAACGCGAACATGACCGCCCAAGACAATACCGAGGGTCGCCATCGGCAACTGATGCCGGCCGATCCCTGCCACCGTCCATGTTGCCCCCTCCGGCAGCTGGTGCACCAGATGCAGCAAATTCTCCGCCGTAGCGGGAATCGCTCCCGGCACACCCATGACGAAATCAAAATGAAGATGCCCAGTGAAAAAACCCTTGTTGACCAAATGCATCGCGTTAGCTATCATTCCCACATCGAAGATTTCAAATTCAGCACGGACCCCGTAACGTTCAAACTCTTCGGCAAAAGCGAGCAACTGTTCCGGCGTATTCATAAACACATCCTGCCCAAAATTAACCGTTCCCGTGGTCAATGTGGCCATCTCCGGACGCAAAGTCAGCGGTTGCATTCTCTCTTCGGCTGTCATTCCCACGGCGCCGCCGGTTGAAACCTGGATAATAATGTCAGTCCGCTTTTCGATCTCTTCGATCGCCCGGCGATAGAGCTCCTTGGATTGCGATGGCGCCCCGTTTTCATCCCGCACATGAATATGGGCGATTGCCGCCCCCGCTTCCCGCGCCTCCAATGCGGCCTGGCCGATCTCTTCCGGGGTGATGGGCAGGTACGGAGTATCGTCGCGCGTCACTTCCGCTCCGACCAACGCTGCCGTGATCATCAATTTTGACATCTCTTTCCCCTCCGAACACAAAAAAGTCAGCCTATCTGCCTTTTGGTACTACACAGGTGCCCGAAGCACGAGCGACCAAAAGGGGCTGCTCCAACACCTGAGCCCGGTAGGGGCGATCAGGGTCAACCCCGGCCTCAATCACTTTATATGCCTCAAAAGCAATCTTGCGGCTGGTATTTCCCACCCTTTCCAAACGGCCAATCGCCTCAATGAAATCGCCGGCATGAACAGGCGCGAGAAACTCCACCAGGTCGTAAGCGACAAACAAACCTTCATCCCCGTCGTGCCGAATCAGGATCTCGGTTGCGACATCGCCGAACAAGGACATGACCCGCGCCCCGTCAACCAAATTCCCCCCGTAGTGCGCATCGGTCTGGCTCATGCGCAGTCGAATTTTCGCTTCAATCATCTCGCCACTCCTTTGCCGATTCTTAAGATGCCAGTTGCCGAATCACTTCCATTCGCAGTTCTTCAATGTCAAAAGGCTTTGTAAAATGGGTAACCGCCCCCAGCCGGCTGGCCTCGGCCACCATGTCCAGTTCACCGTAAGCGGTCATCATGATCACTTTCGCTTTATTTCCAAACTGCCGGATCCGTCGCAACAGTTCCAGACCATCCATCCCTGGCATCTTCATATCCAATAATATGAGATCGGGCTTTTCCAATTGTATGATTTCAAGTGCCTGCTTGCCGTTGGCCGCCTGAAAAAACTCAAGATCATCCTTGGAGAAAACTTCCTTCAACAGCAAACGGATGCCATATTGATCATCCACGACCAGTACCTTTTTGTTTTGAGCCAACCGCGAAACCTCCCCCGCACCGTCAATTTTCTTTTCACCTGAATAAAGGCAAATGAAAACGATAATATTGACTATTATTTTTTTATCGATCTGCCCATTTCCTGCAAATCAAGAGGAAAATTTGACTTATAATGAACTTGGGTAATTAAGGTAAATGGGGGAAAGCCATGCGGAAAGTGATCGTCACGCCCTACAATCCTCGCTGGCCGGAGCAATTTGCCGCCGAAGCGAAAAAAATCAAAGAAGCGCTGGGTCCGGAAGCAGTCTGCATCCATCACATCGGCAGCACCGCGGTCCCCGGTCTGGCCGCCAAACCGATTATCGACCTGATCCCCGTTGTCAACGACATTGAAAAAATCGATAAACTGACCGGAAACATGAAGGCAATCGGATATGTGCCGATGGGGGAATACGGAATTCCGGGCAGACGCTACTTTTTTAAGGGAAGCGAGCAGGTACACACCCATCACGTTCACATCTTTGCCCGGGGCAATCCCGAGATCACGCGGCATCTCGCCTTCCGTGACTACTTGCGCGCCCATCCCGATGAAGCAAGGCGCTATGCCGAGTTGAAAATCAATCTGGCAAAGCAATATCCTGCTTCCATCGAGCATTACATTTCCGGGAAAAACGACTTGATCAAGGAATTGGAGCAAAAAGCGATGCGGTGGTGGGAGACAGGCAAGCGCTGATCAGCGACAGGCTCCCGCCGCTTAAGCCCTGACGCGGGTTAAATCGACAAAATCCCCGATGCGATTTTTCGCTTTATTGTACAAGTACTGTTTATCCCGCTGCAGATACTGAAAGATCTCAAACGTCATGAGCGCGTCCTCCAAAGCGCGATGGTGTTTTCGTTTCTCCTTTTTGCCGTATTGCTCAAGCGCCTTGGTCAATCCGGTCTGATTCCGCTCGCCGTAAAAGCGCATGTATTCAATCGACAAATCTCTTTCCCGCCCTTCAAATGGAAAAGGAATATTCCAATACCGGCAGGATTTGCGCAAGACGACCATATCCATGTTTCCCCACGTCACAACAACCGTTGAACCCAACCGATAAAAAGAATGAAGGGTTTGAATCAGTTCCCGAAAGGTAATTCCCTGATCCACATCTTCCTGGCAAATCTGCAGAAATCGCTTGCACCTCTCGGTCAGGGTCGGATTGATTTCCGGTTTGACAAACGAACGATACTGGCGGATAATCTTTCCGTCTTCCACCAGCACCACACCCGCTTCAATGATTTCCGGGAAGTGAGTCCTCTCTTTTTCCGTCTTCTCCGGCATGGTAAATTCAAAGTCGATAAACAGAAGACGCTCCACCTCATAACCTCCTGCAACCCGGTCACCGGTCTTTTTCTGTAAAAGTTTGTTGCCGGCAAGGATTGGGACACCCTACAGCGACATTCCCGATGGCGTTGATGCCCCATCCCCGTCCGCCAAGCCTCATCTCCGGTTTTTTCCGACAAAACATGATCGTTTTTTGTCGGGCAAGCAGGCGACACATTCGCGTGAAAATGTGTTATAAGATAATTAAACAGTCGATGAAAACCAATCTCACTTTTCTCAACTACTACATAAGCGGAGGGGAAAAATGATCCTCACTCAACAGTTGGATATAGGCGTTTCGATTGATCAAGCATTTTCCTGGATTTACGATACCGATAAACAAAAGAAGTGGATAAGCGGACTGATCGATACCGTTTGGTTAACACCGTTTGACCCCGAAAACCCCGTGGGAAGCCAATTTAAAAGACAGTTCCGGCAAGATCATCAACTGCTGGAGCTGGAAGGGGAAGTGATCGAATTTTACTCTCCCAATATCTATGGGGTGCGCATCAACGATTCCCGCCTTCCATATGAAGAGATTTTCCGTCTAGAACCCCTGACCCCCCAAAGCTGCCGCCTGCATTACAAACGCATGATCACATCCCGAAGCCTGCTGTCGCGGGCGGTCGCATCGATGATGCTGATGTCGGCACGGGTGAAAATAAAAAAGCAACTGAAAAACTTGGTTTATCTCATTGAAACCGGGGGCAAATAGCCCCTTTTTGCACGAACATGCCAAAAAATCCCTGATTCTACTCTTATGTATGCAGACGGTCCGGGAGATAATACTTCAGTTGCTTTTTCCTTTGGTCTTCACTATCTTTTTCTCACTTATATACAAAAAATCCTTTATATTAGTTAGATTTATTCCGGCGTGTGAAGTTGCATCCTATCGGAGGGAGAAGTTGACCCCGGACTCTTGCCGCCTCATCCCCAATCTCCGGGCGCAAATGGAACTCTCTTCGGTCAAAAATCCCATCCGCGTGATCCCCCCTCCGTTTGATGCATTTGCCTCCCGGCGGAGACAGATGCCACTTGCTTGCAATCAGATAAAATTGAAAATGAATAACTGTTTTTTAAAAAGACCTATAAAAATCCTTAGAGTCACAAAATAAAACATGTTAGAATGAATCATGAAAACGGAGGCTTGCGTCCATTTCAACCGGCCGTTAAACTCGCGGGGAACGAAGAGGTGCTGCCCGCAGCCCGCCCTGCGACACTTTCACAGAAAAACAGCAACCGGATGTCCCACGGTTGCTGCTCGTTTGTGTTCAGTGAAGCACTTTTTCATAGGCGACAAAAGGGCGATCAAAATCGGGAAAATAAAACTCCCCTCTTTTCTCATAACCTTGAGATTCATAAAGGTTCATCGCCCGCTGATTGGTTGTTTTCGTATCGAGGCGAATACTTGTATACCCCTTTTCACGGGCAAAGTTTTCAATCTCCTGAACCAGCTTTTTGGCAATCCCCTGCCCCTGAAAAACCGGGTTGACGCATAAACGGTGAACAGCGAGATATTGGCCCGACCGGTCGCGCCATGATATTTCGTCATACTCCGGCGGAATAAACCGGTCAAGCGTCACGGCGGCGGCCACTTTTCCGTCTTTTTGCATCAGGTACAAGTGACCTTGTCTCAGATCTTCACTTATAATGTCGCGGTTGGGGTAATCCTGATTCCATTGGTATATGTTGTTCTTCGCCATCACTTTTTTTACATCTTCAAACATGTGCACAATTTCTTCCAGTTGTTCCGGCTGGGCTGTTGTCAACTGCATCCTACTTATCCTTTCTCGATGAAATATCAGGCATGTTCATTTCATGATCTGCAGGGAGACCGAAGGGAATTTTTCGTCTGATGGCGTTGACCGCCTTTTTCGCCGGCTGCGGATCCGAATTCCCCGGCACAGCTCGCTCCCCTGCCATGGCAACCTGCCTGCCGACAGATGGTTGGATCATGCACTATATATTTTTCCACATCCATATAAAAAAACACTTTTTGCCAAATCAGACAAAGAGAGGACTACCCATGAATTCTGTAACAAAAAGACGCACTCTTTTATCCATAACCCTGGTTTATTTTCTGGCTTATTTCGCCCTCGGTGCATTCTCCACTTTATTCGGCGTGTACCTGAAAGAGGAAATTCAACTATCCGGAACCCAAACCGGGCTGATCCTCTCCATCGGCCCGATTGTCATGTTGTTCACCCAGCCCTTGTGGGGGTTTTTAAGCGATTATACGCGCAAACCCCGCCAGTTGCTCATGCTCTCCATTATCGTTACCGGTCTGCTCGGACTTTTGTTTCTCTTTTTCGACCGATACTTTCTCATTTTTGCCGCCGCGATCCTGCTGGCCGTGTTTCAGGCGGCAATCAACCCGCTTACCGACAGTCTGACCCTGAACTACACGTCGAAAAACGGGCTGAATTACGGGCGATTCCGCCTGTGGGGTGCAGCCGGCTTCGCTTTTGCCGCCTGGGTCAGCGGTACGTTGGCGGAAATGTTCGGCCTGAAGGTCATCTTTTTCGCTTTTGCCTTCAGTCTGTGGATCAGCGCCATCTTCGCCTGGTTCATGCCGCGTGAAGGGGAATTCCGGCGGGCCGAAGTGGGCAAAGGGCTGGTCAAACTGATGCGAATGCCCCGCTTTCTTATTTTCCTGACCGCCAGTTTTTGCGTCATGGGACCACTCCTGGCCCACAACTCCTACTTCGGCCTGTATTACCAGGCAATCGGGGGAACAGTGGCCGGGGTCGGCTTTTGTTTTTTGCTGGGGGCGGGCAGCGAAATCCCGATTTGGAATACCTCGGGCAAATGGATTGAAAAACACGGCCCTCATCTGATGGCGATTTGTGCCGGTGTCATCGGCGCGATTCGCTGGTTTTTCTATTCGTTTGACTTGCCGCTGGCCTGGGTGATCATTCTCACCCTGACACAGGGGCTGACGATCGGCATTTTTTTCCCTGCCTCTTTGATTTACATCCAGTCGGTTGCGCCCCCCGAAGTGAGAACAACCGCCGTTTCTCTCAACGCCGCGATGACGTCCGGTTTGGGGAACTGGTTTTTCGTCCTTATCGGCGGCATGATTTTGGACGCCTTTGGCATTTTTTCCGTGTACCGCTTTTTCAGCCTGTTTACATTCATCGGGGTGATCCTGATCGCCGGACTGGCCTTGACGAAAAAAAAGCCGCCCTCAACAGAGCTGGCAGCAAAGGAAAAATGAAACCCATTCAAAAAAGGTGGCTGCCAGTATCGCCACCTTTTGCCTTCTTTATTACATCAAGATGATTCCCACCGCTGAAATCACGGCGATCAACAGACCGAGAGCGAAAAAGAGAATTACGATGCCATAGCCTCTTTGCGCCAGATGCATAAAGGTGAAAAGTTGCAGGATCACTTGCAGGATGGCCAAAATCAGGATGATCCAGAAAGTCTGTTCCAGACTAAGTTTATTCTCCCCGATAATCCAGAAGGCGATCGCCGTAAACAGGATCATCCAAACGAAGGAAAATACATGTTTCCAGGGAGATTCCCGCTTCACCCTTTTTTCCGGCTCCCTCTGTCTCACCCAATCCGGCTGCATCGTCCATCCCTCCCGAACCGAACGTTCAGCTTGGTTAAAAGAAAGCGGCCGATCCTACACTTCATCTTTCATTTTAAACTATTTACAATTATCTGACAAGTGATGACCGCACAAAAGAACCCGGAAAACGATCCGGGCTCCGTCCATTGTGAACTTTATACATTTACCTGTTCTTTCAGTTTGCTGTTCAATGCTGCTTTGACAAACTCACGGAACAGAGGTTGCGGCCGGTTGGGGCGGGAGATGAATTCCGGATGGAACTGGGAAGCGACAAACCACGGATGGTGGTCATACTCAACGATTTCCACCAAACGGCCGTCCGGTGAGGTTCCCGAAAAACGATATCCCGCTTTCTCCATCTGTTCGCGGTATTCATTGTTAAACTCATAGCGGTGGCGATGCCGTTCATAGACCAAATCTTTCCCGTAAGCCTGATGAGCGCGGCTGTTTTGCTCCAGTTTGCACGGATACAGACCCAGCCTCATCGTGCCGCCTTTATCTTCGATTTCTTTTTGTTCCGGCAGCAGGTCAATAATCGGGTACGGGGTGGACGGGTCAATTTCTGAGCTGTGCGCCCCTTCCAATCCGAGTACGTTGCGTGCCCCCTCGACACAAGCCATCTGCATACCGAGGCAAATCCCCAGGAACGGAATTTTGTTCTCCCGGGCGTAACGGGTGGCTACCAGTTTCCCTTCAATCCCGCGGTCGCCGAAGCCGCCGGGCACGAGGATGCCATCCACATCTCCGAGCAACTCATCCACATTTTGCTCGGTCACGTCTTCGGAATTGACCCATTTCACCTCAATGTCGGTGTCCCGTTCAAACCCGGCATGGCGCAGTGCCTCCACCACGCTCATATAAGCATCATGCAAGGCTACATATTTGCCGACGATGGCGATCCGGGTCGTATGGGTCAGGTTTTTCACTTTTTCCACCAGGCGAATCCAATCGGTCATATCCGCTTTTCCGCATTCAAGCCCCAAATGCCGGACCACGATTTCGTCCAATCCCTCTTCCTGAATCATCAACGGAACTTCATACAGCGTTTCCGCATCGCGGGCCTCGATCACCGCTTCCCGGTCGATATCGCAGAAAAGGGCGATCTTCCGCTTCAATTCCTCGGACAGCGGGTGTTCCGTGCGGCACACAATCACATTGGGCTGGATGCCGATGCTGCGCAATTCCTTGACACTGTGTTGCGTCGGTTTTGTTTTTAACTCACCGCTCGCCTTCAGCATCGGAACCAATGTGCAGTGAATATACATTACATTTTTGCGCCCGACATCGCTTTTGATCTGGCGAATCGCCTCCAGGAACGGCAAACTTTCGATATCGCCGACCGTCCCCCCGATTTCCGTAATCACCACATCGGCACCTGTTTCCCGTGCCGCCCGGAAGACGCGATCCTTGATTTCATTGGTAATATGGGGAATCACCTGCACGGTTCCGCCCAGATAATCACCGCGCCGTTCTTTATTGATCACGGCAGAGTAAATTTTTCCCGTGGTCACGTTGCTGTTTTTGCTGAGGTTAATATCGATAAAGCGTTCATAATGGCCCAGGTCCAAATCGGTCTCGGCCCCGTCATCCGTCACGAACACTTCGCCATGCTGATAAGGACTCATCGTACCGGGATCGACGTTAATGTACGGGTCAAATTTTTGAATGGTTACTTTCAGGCCGCGATTCTTGAGTAATCGTCCCAATGAGGAAGCCGTGATTCCCTTGCCCAGTGAGGAAACCACACCTCCGGTTACAAAAATATATTTCGCCATAATGATCTTCCCTCCAAAAATAGGATGCCCCAGTTATCAAAAAATAGAAAAGAGCGCCCCCGATTTAGGGGCGCTCTTTTGAATCCGTTCATAATGAGCCCAAAAAATAATTTATCGTAGGCACGTTTTCTTGTCAAGGCTTAAAGCTCTTCGTCATCGTCTCCGTTTTCCGTCTCATCATCCAATTCCCCGAACGGATTGTCTTCATCGTCGTCCAAGGGGAGATCGAGATCATCTTCGTCCATGGCATCGAGATCGTAATCCTCGTCCTCATCTTCATAAAGATCACTGTCCAATTCGTCGTCCAGGTCATCCTCTTTGATGTTCCCGGCCACAGCCGAATCCGTAGCCTGCTCGATCGGATACCATTCACGAAGCCCCCACAAATTCCGTCCCACACAGACAAAACGGCCGTCAATGTTGATTTCCGTATAGAGCTGCGCAATGTATCTTGTGAAATCTTCTTCGGTAAATCCTTTGATCTTGGCGATTTCATCCATGATCTCCCGGTAGATCATCGCGTCGCCTTTTTCCTTCAACAGGTTGTAGGCCAAATCTACCATGGCGGTTTCTCTGATCTTCTCCAAAGCGAGGTTGTCACTCAAGCTGGACACATCCTTCCCAAATATAGGTCGTCCCGTAGAATCCCTATTTTTCTCGTACAACTATTTTATCCAAAAACCGGGGGAAGTCAACCAAAAGAAGGGATTATCGCTATTCAGCGCCCCCTTTCTTTTACAAATTCGCGATTGCCCCTGTTTATGCCTTCATATCTTCTGCCAACACACCTGTCAGCCTGAATCCTGTCTTTGTTTTGACAGCAAAAAAAGGGCCTCTGTATAAGGCCCTCAGCATGTTTACAAAATCCTGAAACAGGATTCCACCGGTTCTTGATGCTTCCCTGCTCCTTCATCGAAAAACCGCGGGAAAAAGCACCAAGCCCCTTCCCTTCAGTTCCGCAAATTTACCCGACAGCCTCAGGGAACCATTGATGGCCCGGTTCACATATTCCGGCGATATTGTCCGCCCACCTCGTACAAAGCATGGGTAATCTGCCCGAGGCTGGCCACTTTCACCGTTTCCATCAATTCAGCAAACAGATTCCCATTCTCTCTTGCCACTTGTTTCAATCTGGCCAGCGCTTTTTCAGCCGCTTCGCGATTTTTCTCCTGAAAAGCACGCAGGTTGGCGATTTGCCTTTCTTTTTCCTCCGGTGTCGCCCGGGAAAGTTCAAGCTCATAATCCTCCGGCGGATTGGGGTTTTCAAACGTATTGACCCCGATAATCGGCAATTCCCCCGAATGCTTCTTCGTCTCATAATAGAGAGACTCTTCCTGGATCTTGCTGCGTTGATACTGCGTCTCCATCGCCCCGAGCACTCCGCCGCGGTCACTGATGCGCTCAAATTCTTTGAGAACGGCTTCTTCAACCAGATCGGTCAACTCATCGATTATAAAGGAACCCTGGAGGGGGTTTTCATTCTTGGCCAGCCCCAGCTCTTTGGTGATAATCAGTTGAATCGCCATGGCGCGGCGCACGGATTCCTCCGTCGGGGTGGTAATCGCCTCATCATAGGCATTGGTATGGAGCGAATTGCACTGATCATAAATAGCCATCAGGGCTTGCAGCGTCGTGCGGATATCGTTAAAGTCGATTTCCTGCGCGTGCAGGGAGCGGCCCGATGTTTGAATATGATACTTTAACTTTTGACTCCGCTCACCCGCCCCGTAGAGGTGCTTCATGACGATGGCCCAAATGCGCCGGGCCACACGGCCGATCACCGAATACTCAGCATCCATTCCGTTGCTGAAAAAGAACGAGAGGTTGGGTGCAAAATCATCGATCTTCATCCCGCGGCTGAGGTAATATTCCACATAGGTAAAAGCGTTGGCCAGGGTGAAGGCCAGCTGGGTGATCGGATTGGCCCCGGCTTCGGCGATATGATAACCGCTGATGCTGACGGAATAGTAATTGCGAATGCCGTAGTCGATGAAATACTGCTGGATGTCACCCATCATCTTTAAAGCGAACTCCGTGGAAAAAATACAGGTATTTTGCCCCTGATCCTCTTTCAGGATGTCCGCCTGCACCGTTCCGCGCACCCGCTTCAGCGTCTCCCGCTTGATCTTTTCCCTTTCCTCCTCCGTCGGCTCCCGCCCTTCGGTGGAACGGAACTTTTCGATTTGTTGTTCAATCGCCGTATTAAAATACATCGCGAGCAAAATCGGCGCCGGGCCGTTAATCGTCATTGACACGCTCGTGTTGGGCGCACACAGATCAAAACCGGCGTACAGTTTCTTCATATCTTCCAAGGTACAAATACTAACCCCGGATTCCCCGACTTTCCCGTAAATGTCCGGCCGCTCATCCGGGTCTTCCCCATACAGCGTCACACTGTCAAAAGCAGTGGACAGCCGCTTCGCCTGATCATTTTTCGATAAATAGTGAAAGCGCTTATTGGTTCGCTCCGGCGATCCCTCACCGGCGAACTGCCTCTTAGGGTCCTCATCGGTTCGCTTGAACGGGAAAACCCCGGCAGTAAACGGGAAGTAGCCAGGCAGGTTTTCTTTGTGCAACCAGCGAAGGATTTCGCCCCAGTCCTTAAAACGGGGCAGAGCCACTTTGGGAATCATCGTCCCCGAAAGCGTTTCGGTATACAGGGGAACACGGATCTCCTTCCCGCGAATCCGGGTGACGAACTGCTCCTGCCGATAAGCTTTCATCATTTCCGGCCAGTTTTTAAGCGCTTCCTTGTTCTCCGGAGTGAGTTTTGCCTCGACCTCTTTAATCTTTTGCTCCAGCCTCTCCCGGACGGAGGCATCTTCTTCATCCTGCAAGACAGCCTTGCTTCCCTCCAGTTGATAGAGACGGCTTGCCCATTCCGCCTGGCGCTCGGACTGCTGATGGTATTTGCGAACGGTTCCCGCGATTTCGCGCAGGTAATGGGTTCGCTCCGGCGGTATAATATAGTGAATGTTGAGATCCCCGCTCACGGTCATTTCAGATTGCCAGTCGACTCCGCATTTTTGCCTGATTTTATCGATCAGGGCGCGATAAAACCGATTGGTGCCCGGATCGTGGAAACGGCTGGCCATCGTCCCATAAACCGGAATTTCCTCATCAGGAGCCTCGAATAATTTATGATTGCGCCGGTATTGTTTCTTCACGTCGCGCAGCGCATCTTCGGAACCCTTGCGGTCAAATTTGTTGATGGCGACCAGATCGGCATAATCCAGCATCTCGATTTTTTCCAACTGGGACGGTGCGCCGTATTCCGAAGTCATCACATAGACGGAGACATCGCTGACCTGAATCACATCGGCATTTCCCTGCCCGATTCCACTTGTCTCAACAATGATGAAATCATAGCCGGCCCGTTTTAACACACGGATCGCCCCGCGAATCCCTCCGCTCAGTTCGGAACGGGTGCGCCGCGTGGCCAGGCTTCGCATATAGACCCGGGGATGATGCACGGAATTCATGCGGATACGGTCTCCCAGCAACGCACCGCCCGTTTTTTGTTTCGATGGATCGACCGACAGGATCGCCACTTTTTTTTCCGGAAAATCTCCGAGAAAACGGCGTACCAGCTCATCGGTCAACGAACTTTTTCCCGCTCCGCCGGTTCCCGTGATTCCGACGACGGGGATCACCTTTTCCTCTTCCTCCCCGATCTCTTCCAGAAGCGAAGACGCCGTTTGCCGCCATTGCTCGTTTTCGGCCGCTTCTTCAACCAGCGTGATCAACCGGGCAATCTCTTTTTTATCCCCGGTTTTCAAGGCATTCATTTCCCAGGAAACGTTCTCAATCGTCGAAAAATCGCACTGCCGCACCATAAACTCGATCATTCCCATCAGGCCCATGTCGCGGCCATCTTGCGGGGAAAAGATCTTGCATACGCCATATTCCTCCAACTCTCGTATTTCCCGGGGAATAATAACGCCCCCGCCTCCGCCGAAGACGCGGATATGGGCAGCGCCTCTCTTTTTTAGCAAATCAATCATATATTTAAAAAACTCGATGTGTCCGCCCTGATAGGAAGAAACGGCGATTCCCTGTACATCTTCCTGTATGGCCGCTTCCACGATCTCATCGACGGATCGGTTGTGTCCGAGATGAATCACTTCCACACCTGAATCTTGCAAAAGGCGGCGAAACAGGTTGATGGATGCATCATGTCCGTCAAACAGGCTCGCTGCCGTTATAAACCGAATGGCATGCTTAGGTTGCGCTGGTTTTCCCATCCGTCTTTCCTCCCGTTGTCAGATCGCCGAGAAGCAGGCTCATCTGCCGCTCGGTAAATTCCTCCAACCCATAGTGCTTCCCGACCGCCCAATGGCGGAACGTCCACATCTGGCCGATCACGATGATATTATGGGCCATCAGTTTGACGGAGGAAGGATCGATCTGAATCGTTCCATCTTCCATCCCTTTTTGCAAAATCCGCTCAAAAATCCCGGTGATTTCCTCTTCTTTCCGCAACACATATTTCATCTTGTCTTTCGGGAGCGATTTCGTTTCCTGATAAATCAGCAAAACGAGCGGCCGCATCTCTTCCATCACTCTGAACAGCTGCTTTAATCCCTTGGAGAGAGAAACGGCTCCCTGATCCTCTTCCGCAACCACTCTGCGCAAACGATCTTCCAATTCCGAATGGATATATTCACAAACAAGATACAAAACATCTTCCTTGCTCTGAATATATTCATACATCGTCCCGATCGACAATCCGCATTCTCTCGCGATTTCCCGCGTTGTCGTTTTATGGAACCCTTTCTCCACAAACAAACGCACTGCTCCCTCGATGATCTGGGCCCGCCGCTGTTCGATCAGGCGCTGATCCTTGATCATCGAGGGAATCAGTTCGGAATTCTTTTTCATCTCCTCACCTCTCTAGTCGAATCGGACACGCCTTAACCATTCACGCGCAGCGGAAATCGGGCTTTTCTGCCGGGAAACCACCTGGGAAAGCTCATGCTGCCAGTCAGGGGAAGCGAGCGATTCCGCCAGTTTTTGCCCGAGCAAATCCTGCACCAGCTCCTTCAGCTCCAACTCAGCCTGACGCTGCCGCCTTCGCCTCCTCTCACCGGTTTGCTCAAGAAAGCGGCGATGCTCCTCCAGCTTTTCCCATAACAGCACCAGTCCTTCTTCCCTGGTCGCGATGGTTTTGACAATGGGAGGACGCCAGGGGAGATCAGGCTTCAGATCGAGCATGCGTTCAATTTCCTCCGCAAGGCGATGCGAACCCGGCAAATCCGCTTTGTTGATCACAAAAAGATCGGCGATTTCCATAATGCCCGCTTTAAAAACCTGAACGACATCCCCCGCTGTCGGATTGAGCACCAGGGAAACAGAATCCGCCGCATGCATCACATCCAATTCCGCCTGCCCCACCCCGACCGTTTCCAGCAGCACCAGATCATATCCCGCCGCATCCAGCACTTTCACAGCATCCTTTGCCGCCCGGCACAATCCGCCCAGGCTGCCGCGGCTGCCCATGCTGCGAATAAATACGCCCTCATCCAGGGAATGTCCGGTCATGCGGACGCGGTCACCCAAAATGGCGCCTCCGGAAAAAGGACTGGTCGGGTCGATGGCTATGACCGCCACAGTCATCCCTTTTTGTCTGAGATAACGGATTAACCCGTTCATGAGCGAGCTTTTGCCGGCACCGGGAGACCCAGTAATGCCGAGCACATACGCCTGCCCGGTATGCGGGAAAAGAGCCTCAAGCAATTGCTCCCGCTCCGGGTCCCCGTTTTCAATGCGGCTGATTACGCGGGCAATGTACCGTTTGTCCTTTTCTTTCAAGCGCCTGATCAAATCGGCCACTTTCCGTCCCTCCCGGCCAAACCGCTATTCCCTGAGCAGATGGTTTGAAATCACCACGCGCTGGATCTCATTGGTTCCTTCATAAATCTGCGTGATCTTCGCATCCCTCATCATGCGTTCGACCGGATATTCCCTTGTGTAGCCGTAACCGCCAAAGATTTGAACCGCTTCCGTCGTCACTTGCATCGCGATATCACCGGCGTACAATTTTGCCATCGCCGATGCCTTTCCGTAAGGGAGACCTTGTGACTCGAGCCAGGCAGCCTGGTAGGTGAGCAGGCGGGCTGCTTCAATCTGTGTCGCCATATCGGCCAGTTTGAACTGAATCGCTTGCTGCTTGGCGATCGGCTTCCCGAACTGGTTCCGTTCTTTTGCATAGGAGAGCGCGGCATCAAATGCTCCCTGGGCAATGCCGAGCGCCTGGGCGGCGATGCCGTTCCGGCCCCCGTCAAGCGTCATCATGGCGATTTTAAAGCCTTCTCCCTCTTCTCCCAAACGTTGGTCAGCCGGAATGCGGCAATTGTCAAAAATGATTTCCGTCGTGGGAGAGGAACGGATTCCCAATTTTTTCTCTTTTTTGCCGATGGAAAAACCGGGAGTTCCCTTTTCCACGATAAAAGCGGTCGTCCCTTTGTGTTTCAGCGCAGGGTCGGTCAGCGCAAACACGACGTAAATCTCCGCTTCACCGCCATTGGTGATAAAAATCTTGTTCCCGTTTAAAACGTAGTGATCCCCGTCTTTTACCGCAGTCGTCTTCATTCCCGCCGCGTCCGAACCGGAACCCGGCTCCGTCAAGCCGTAGGCCCCCAGCTTGGTTCCTTCCGCCAAAGGACGCAAAAAACGCTCTTTTTGCTCTTTTGTTCCAAACTTATAAATCGGCCAGCTCGCCAGTGAAATGTGGGCCGACAAGGTGACCCCGGTGGAAGCGCAGACGCGCGACAATTCCTCCACCGCAATCACGTAGCTCAAAAAATCAGCCCCGGCTCCTCCCCATTCCTCCTCCCAGGGAATCCCGGCCAATCCCAGTTCCCCGATGCGGTCAAAAATGGAGCGGTCAAATTCTTCTTTCTCATCGCGGAGAGCCGCTGTCGGAGCGACTTCTTTCAGCGCAAATTCGCGGACCATCTTGCGCATCATTTCATGTTCTTCACTCAGTTTAAAATGCATGGGGGTTCCTCCTCTTATGCCAAAAGTTCATTTGCGATCACGATCCGCTGAATTTCATTGGTTCCTTCATAGATTTGCGTTACCTTTGCATCACGGAAAAATCGCTCAACCGGAAATTCCCGCGTATATCCGTACCCGCCAAAAATTTGCACGGCTTCGACCGCTGTTTTCATCGCCACATCGGTGGCAAATCTCTTCGCCATCGCAGCTTCAAGGCGACAGTGTTTTCCCTGTGCGCGCAAATCGGCAGCACGATAGGTCAGAAGGCGGGCCGCTTCGATCTCTGTAGCCATATCGGCCAGTTTGAACTGAATCGCCTGCTGCTTGGCGATCGGCTTTCCGAACTGATTCCGTTCCTTTGCATAGGAGAGTGCGGCATCGAACGCTCCCTGGGCAATGCCGAGCGCCTGGGCGGCGATGCCGATTCTTCCGCCGGCCAGATTGCTCAGGGCCACCTTGTATCCTTCTCCTTCCTCTCCCAGCCGGTTTTCCGCGGGCACTTCCGCCTCTTCAAAAATCAGTTCGCAAGTGCCCGAACCATGCAGCCCCATTTTTTTCTCTTTTTCCCCCACCCGAAAACCGGGGGTATCCCTGTCCACGATAAACGCCGTGATGCCTTTTTTGCCCCGGGACGGATCGGTCACGGCAAAGGTGAGAAAAACATCGGCCGCTTCCGCGTTGGTAATAAACACCTTGCTTCCGTTCAGGATGTATTTGTCCCCCACCCGGCGCGCGCCGGTTCGAATCCGGGCGGCATCGGAACCGGCGTGCGGCTCCGTCAAGGCAAAAGCGCCCACCTGCTCCCCGCTGGCCAATCGCGTCACATATTTCTGTTTTTGCTCCTCCGTTCCGCACTTCAAAATGGGAAGAGTGCAGACCGAGGTGTGCACTGCCAGAATCACGCTGACTGCGGCACTCACTTTGGCAATTTCCTCAATCGCCAGAATATAAGATAAAAAATCAGCCCCGGCTCCCCCGTACTCTTCCGGAACGGGAATCCCCATCAGGCCGATTTCTCCCATCTTGGAAATTAAAGCCCGCGGAAATTCATCGTTTTCTTCCATACGGCTGATCAAAGGTGTGATCTCCTCACACGCAAAATCCCTCACCATCTTGCGCATCATCGCCTGCTCGTCCGTCAGCCTCAAGTCCACTGCTCTTCACGCTCCACATCACGCAATTTCATTCATAGGTGTAAAAGCCGCGCCCGCTCTTGCGTCCCAGCCAACCGGCCTTCACATATTTGCGCAACAAGGGACACGGACGGTATTTGCTGTCTCCAAAACCTTCATACAAAATCTCCATGATGTACAAACAGGTATCCAGTCCTATAAAATCAGCCAGGGTTAAGGGACCCATCGGATGATTCATGCCCAGTTTCATCACCTGGTCAACCGCTTCCGGCGTGGCCACGCCCTCATAAACGGCATAAATCGCCTCGTTGATCATCGGCATCAGAACGCGGTTGGATACAAAGCCGGGAAAATCATTCACCTCGACGGGAACTTTCCCCATCCGTTTCGCCAATTGCTCTACTGCGGCAAATACCTCGTCCGCTGTCTGCAAACCGCGAATCACCTCGACCAGCTTCATCACCGGAACCGGATTCATAAAATGCATGCCGATCACTTTTTCCGGGCGTTTGGTGACAGCAGCGATTTCCGTGATCGGAAGCGACGAAGTATTGCTGGCCAAAATCGCATGTTCCGGGCAGAGTACATCCAGTTTTCGGAAGACGTCCGCCTTTACCTCCATGTTTTCCACAACGGCCTCGATGACGAGATCCGCCTCGGCTGCCGCTTCCTCCAGTTTCAATACCGGACGGATGCGTCCCAGCACCGCCTCCATCTCCTGAACGGAAATCTTCCCTTTTTGCACGGCCCGTTGCAAATTCCCCTTAATCCGCTCCAATCCCTTTTGCAAGGGCGCTTCCGCCATGTCGACAAGGGTGACGTCCAGGCCTGCCTGCGCTCCCGTCTGGGCGATCCCGCTCCCCATCTGCCCTGCTCCGATAACGCTGATCCGCTTGATTTCCACCGATTCATCCCACCTTTTCGCTTTTAACCTTCGACTTTGACCAAAACGGCATCGCCCTGGGCCGCACCGCTGCAAATCGCGGCCACACCCAATCCGCCGCCGCGGCGTTTCAGTTCCATGATCAGCGTCAACAAAATTCTCGCTCCGCTGGCGCCGATCGGATGGCCCAAAGCAACCGCGCCTCCGTTTACATTGAGCTTTCCGGGATCGATTTCAAGCAGTTTGCTGTTGGCCAGCGCAACCGCAGCAAACGCCTCGTTAATTTCAAACAGATCGATTTGTGCGACGGTCAGCCCGTGCTTTTTCAGCAGTTTCTTGATAGCATAAGCGGGGGTGATCGGAAAATCCTTCGCTTCCATCGCCACCGCTGCGTGACCCAGGATGCTTGCCAACGGCTTGATCCCCAATTCCTGTGCTTTCTCGCTTGAGGCCACCACCAGAGCGGCTGCACCGTCATTTACCCCGGGCGCATTGCCGGCGGTAATCGTGCCATCCTGGAGATAAACCGGTTTCAACCCGGACAGTTTTTCCAGCGTGGTATCGGCGCGAACGGCTTCATCGCGGTCAACGACGATCTCCTGTTTCTTTACTTTGACGGTTACCGGAGTGATCTCATCGGCAAACCGCCCGTGATTAATGGCTTCAAGCGCCCGCTGATGGCTGCGAAGCGCCCATGCATCCTGCTCTTCGCGCGTCACGTTGTATTCCTTGGCCGTATTGCTGCCGTGGACGATCATGTGCACATCGTGAAAAGCGCACCACAAACCATCATGAATCATGAGATCGACCATTTTCCCGTCACCCATGCGCTGGCCAAACCGCCCCGACGGCAAAATGTAAGGAGCATTGCTCATGCTCTCCATCCCGCCGGCCACCACCACCCCGGCATCTCCCGCACGAATGATCTGATCTGCCAGGGTAACACTGCGCAACCCGGAAGCACATACTTTGTTAATCGTTTCCGTGCCGACTTCCCATCCCAAACCGGCAAGACGTGCCGCCTGGCGCGAAGGGATTTGCCCCGCTCCCCCTTGGAGCACCATCCCCATGATCACTTCATCGACCATTTCCACTTCCACCCCGGCTCGTTCGAGAGCGGCCCGGATCGCCGTCCCCCCGAGCTCGACTGCTGGAACGTCTTTCAATGCACCGCCAAATTTGCCAAAAGGCGTTCTTGCCCCGCCTAAAATTACCGCTTTCACCATTGGTCACTCTCCCTCACGCATTGTTCTACCGAGCGTTCGTTCACATCGCCTCCAAATGAAAGCGCCTCCAATTTTAGATTAACTGAAATCCCTACTCTTAACAATAGTAAATCTCATTCCATTATTTCGATTAAGTATTTTATTCATATTTTTTGGCATTCATCCAATCCAATTCACATTTAAAAAGACGCTCTCACATCATACCTGAGAGCGTCTTTTTCTCCCGCTTAGTGAATGCCTTCCACCACATCTGCTTCGTCCTCAAAATTGATGGAGAGAGCGAGGATTTCGGCGACATCCATCGTTTTCACTCTGTCTTCCACTTCTTTGGCCTTGGTCCCGTCGGACAACATGGTCAGGCAGTACGGGCAAGCACTGCCGATCAGAGTCGGATTTACTTCCAGCGCCTGCTCGGTTCGGGCCACATTGATGCGCACGCCCTCGGTTTCCTCCATCCACATCATTCCTCCACCGGCGCCGCAACACATGCCGTTTTCCCGGTTCCGCTTCATCTCCACCAATTCCAGTCCGGGAATGTGCTCGAGAATATAGCGCGGCGGATCGAATACACCGTTGTAACGCCCGAGATAACAGGAATCATGATAGGTGATCCGCTCTTTCACCTCTTTGACCGGCTTGATGCGGCCCTGTTTGATCAGATCCGCCAGCACTTCGGTATGGTGGTACACTTCCGCCTCAAGCCCCAAATCCGGATATTCATTTTTCAGGACATTATAAGCGTGCGGGTCGATGGTAATGATTTTCTTCACGTTATGCTTTTCAAACAATGCGATATTGTCGGTGGCCAGCTGTTGAAACAAAAACTCATTTCCCATGCGGCGGGCCGTATCTCCCGAGTTTTTCTCCTTGTTTCCGAGAATGGCAAACTTCACGCCGGCGTGATGCAAAATTTTCACCAGCGCCCGGCTGATTTTTTGGCTCCGGTTATCATAGGAGCCCATCGAACCGACAAAAAAGAGATATTCAAACTCTTTTTCCTCTTTTACCGTCGGCACCGGCACATCGGCCCCTTCTGTCCATTTCGCCCGATCCTTCCGGCTGATCCCCCACGGATTGCCCTGGCGTTCGATATTGGAGAAGGTACGGGAAGCCTCGGGACTCATCTTTCCTTCCGTCATGACGAGATAGCGCCGCATGTCAATGATTTTGTCCACATGTTCGTTCATCACCGGGCAAGCATCTTCGCAGTTGCGGCATGTGGTGCAGGCCCACAGTTCCCGTTCGGTGATCACATCGCCGATCAGATTGACCGGGTAATCGATCTTTCCGGAATCATCCCTGCTCGCAGCCGTTTCCATCAGTGCTTTGTTGGCACTGGCGAAGGCGAAGGAAGGCATCCAGGGTGTTTTGGAAGTGATGGCCGCTCCTTTTGCTGTCAGGTGATCCCGCATCTTTACGATCAAATCCATCGGCGACAGCAATTTTCCCGTTCCAGCTGCCGGACAGACATTCGTGCAGCGCCCGCATTCAACGCAAGCATACAAATCGATCAGCTGTTTTTGGTTAAAGTTTTCGATCCGGCCTACCCCGTACTCTTCTGCCGATTCATCCTCAAAGTCGATGAGCGACGGTTTTGCCGGCGGCTGTTGCCGTTTCAAAAAGACATTGATCGGAGCCACGAACAGATGGAAGTGCTTCGATTGCGGCACATAGACAGCAAAGGAAAAGAGCACCAGCGCATGCATCCACCAGAATACGTAAAACACCGCCTCACCTGCACTTTGGCTCATCCAGCCTGCAAACGGCGCGGAGAGCACGGAAGAAACAGGCGTATACCAGTTCGCCGGGTGGCCCAGCCAGATTTTCTCAAAGGCAGCCGAAAGTAAAATCGATGCCATCAGCAACGTAAGGAAGATAATGACCAGCCCTGCTTTCCATCCCCGTTTGAGACGGGCGATCTTCTCGATATAACGGCGGTAAAAAGCATAGATTGTGGCCAACAAAACGAGAAACGTCGTCAGCTCCTGCAGGAATTGAAAGAAAGGATAGGCCGGCACCGGGAGATGATACCCGGGGGCCAGACCTTTGATAAAAAGATCAATGGCACCAAACTGGATAATGATAAACCCATAAAACATGACGACGTGCATCAGGCCGCTTTTTTTGTCCTTCAGCAGCTTTTTCTGCCCGAAAACATTGACCAGCACCTCATTGATGCTCTTTTTCATATCCAGCTTGAAATCAGCCGGCTTCCCCAGTTTCACATACAGATAGCGCTTGTAAATGACACTGACAACCAAGTACAGAGCATAAGCGGCGACTGCCAAAAAGGCGATCAGGTTGAACACTTGCAAAAACGACATGATCTTCTCTCCTTTCTCTCATTTATGTTAATTCAGAAAATGACAATTGCAAAGAAAATGAATGAATTCGCTTTCAAATGAATTTCGACACTATTTTAACATAAACTGAGCAGTCATTCATTTATTTTGCAACAAAAAAATCATCGGCAAATATTCAGACTCCCAAATGTTAATATAATCTCAATTCGGGCGTGTTCAACCCAATCTATGAAAGTGGCGAGTGGAGATTAGGAACACAGGGCTCCTGCCGCCTAACCGGAAAAGACCTGGTGAGTGACATGACATGAAAGGCAGATTGATTTGCAGGAGGTAACCATGAAAAGACAAACACTGACCCTTCATCTTCAGAACTGGCAAAGAGAATCCTTTTCCCGTATGGAAGACCCCGCCGGTATTCACTTTTTTCGTTTAAATGAAGTTCATGACACGGATGAGACAAGACACCGCCTTTACCGGCTCGTACGCGAAGGCGTTCTCGACGAACCGGGACACGACGGGCCGTTTGAGTCGTTTTCCGACTTCTGCGAAAAGTTGTTTTACCGATATTACTGGCAACATCGCCACACTCAATTCATTGCCCGTTGCAATGAGGAGTGGGTGGGTCTCAGCAGCGTCAGGATCATCTCCCCGGAAACTGCCGAATGCGGCCTCACCGTTGTGAAAAAATCGTTTCGCGGGATGGGGATCGCAACTTCGCTCAAACTTCGCGCTATCTCTCATTGCCGGGATCAGGGGGTCAAGATGATGTGCACCCATGTGAATGAAGCCAACCAGCCCATGTTATCGATCAATTTCAAACTGGGCTTTCGGATCACAGATGGAGAAAAGTGAAAGACAAACGAGATGTTCAATCTTGGAATGTGCTTTGGTTTTTGGCGGGAAAACATCTTTGTTTTGATGAATAATTCATTTTTTATATAAATATTTCTATATAAATACCGCTTTAATCCCACTATAATGGACAGTAGTCCGTACAATGTACCACTCATCGCATTTTTGTGTACTTTTGTACGGACTTCTGTCCTCTCTTTTTTATTTTATGACGACCGAAGTACTGACTGCTGTCATCATTTAACGAAGTTCTGTGACAACAGTCATGACATTCGTCTTCAACATTGGGAAGGTGGTTCAAGCATGTTGGTCGCAGTTGATGCCGGACGGGCCTATGTCAAAACCATTACCGGCAACAGAAAATTCTCGTTTCCGAGCAAGGTGTCAAAAGCCCGGCAACGCACATTTGTGCAGACGCTGGAGGAGGATATGGAGATCCGTTATCAGGGGAAGGACTATTTTATCGGGCAGCTTGCGGAAAGAGAAGGCTCGTTTACAAGACAGATGATGACGGAGAGCAAGGTGAACATAGAGACGGTGTTGCTTGTTCTGACGGCACTGTTTCAGGCAGGGGCAATCGGCGAGGTCAAACTGGTGACAGGTGTGCCGATCAATATGTATAAAGAGGATGAACGTGCACGGCTGCGGGCGAAGTTGGAAGGTGAACATGAAATTATTTTAAATGGTACATATCGCAAACTGCATATCACAAAAGCGGCGATTACAATTGAGGGAGGAGCGGCCTACTGGGTGCACCGCCGGATGGGAACGGTGCGCATCGTCGACCCGGGGGCACGAACGACCAACTACGCCACGTTCAAAGATGGCATCTTCATTGACCGCGAGAGCGGAACAATCCCCAAAGGCTGGGACAACGTGCGGGAAGCGGATCCCGAGGAAATGGCCTCCATGATCGTCGGCCATTTGGGCGGGATGTGGAATATTACCGATGTGGTTGAGCTGATTGGGGGAAAGGCACACGATTTGGTAGAACCGTTTAAGCGTGTCGGCTTCCAGTTTGCCACAACGTTTGAAGACCCCCAATTCGCCAATGCTCTCGGCTATTATGCGCTTGGAAAGGAGACGCTCGGCGAATGAGAGACTACAAGAAACGGGAACGGCGCCAGGTCTCCTTTAATACGGAAGATGCGGTCGAATTGGAACTTCTCCGGTTTGCCGACCGGGAGGATATCAATTTTTCCGGATTGGTGAAAAATCTTTTGTTCGCTTATTGTATGGGACAGCTAAACCCGCAACCCCTTTCGGCATCCGCTTCTCCGGCCAATCCCTCCGTGGGCGCGGCACCCCATCTATCCGTGGCCTTTGAAAAGATCAAGGCGAGCGGCATGCCCTTTGATTTTTAGAATGAAACATATAACGGGAGGAGAACAGCATGAAACCTCATACGTTAAGCATTCCATATTCGGTTGTCGACAAACTTCCTGCGGCGGAACGCTTCGTCTATTATGAACTGTGCCGTCTCGCCGCCTACGAGGACATGACAGACGAAGATTTTAAAATTCCTCTTTCCAAGGGAGAATTGGTCACCTCCCATTACCGTCTCGCCAAAGTACTTGACTATCCTTACTCAAAAGCGGCGCTGGCGATTGAGAGCCTGGAGAAAAAAGGGCTGATTGAGATTTCCATGATCAATGATCCCGAATTCAAGACCTATTATGTCGTCCACATCAAGAAAATTGTCCCTGATGATCAACCGATCGAAAATGAAGTGCCTTATGCCAACCAAGACTTCTACTGGGACATAAAATAATCCCGTCGATTTTCGTCAAACCTGGGAATGGTTCTCTTCCCAGGTTTTGTCTTCTTCATTTTGCTTCAATCCCCCTTGTCATCCGGTTATGGATTTCCTGCACAAAGTAAGAAGCCACCTGCGGCGCCAGCGTACCCGGCCCGAACCCGGCGTCATAGCCTAATTCCAGCGCCAGTTCATGAGTGATGCGCGGACCTCCGCAGATCAGGATAAACCGATCCCGCAATCCTTCCGCTTCGACCAGCTCCACCAACTCGGTCAGGTTGGTGATATGGACCCCCTTTTGCGTGACAATCTGCGATACGAGCAACACATCGGCATTTAACTCCAGCGCTTTTTCCAGCAGCACCTCATTTTCCACCTGGCTGCCGAGGTTATAGGCGTCGATTTCAGGATATCGCTCCAGTCCGTATTCCCCGTTATACCCTTTCATGTTCATGATGGCATCGATACCGACCGTATGGGCATCGGTACCCGTACAGGCTCCGACCACCACGATTTTGCGCCCGATCCGCTCCTTGATGAACCGATTGATTTCGTAAAAGTCCATTACCTCGCTTTTCACCTTTGCCACCTTAATCAATGTGAAATCGATGTGATGCCGGCATTTGCCATAAACGATGAAAAAGGTGTATCCCTCGCCCAAATCCTTCATATGGTAGACCTGAGGTTCATCCAGCCCCATTTTGGCGGTGAGCCGGCGGGCAGCTTCCCTCGCCTCTTCGCCACAGGGAACGGGCAGGGTGAAGCTCAGCTGCACCGCACCGTCGTCCAGTGTATCCCCGTAAGGTTTAACCCGTGTAAAATCCACGCTCATCACGATCCCCCTCCCTTGCCTGCAAACCGAGCCGCGCTCTCAGTTCCTCTTCAAACGGATTGAAATAACCCTCCGCCTTTTCGAGTACACCGGCCAGCCCTTTCCCACCGGTAAAAGAGCGCTTCACATCGGCGAACATGCCTTGTTCCAAAGCAGAGAACAACCCGATCTCCTTCACTTCCTCCAGCATTTTCGCCGCCTTGTACAGCACCTCCTGCGCCCGCCGTTCCAATCTCCCCCCTGGCTTAAAGAGAATCTCCTCGCCGAGATGGCGGGCGTTATGAAAGATATATTGCGCATTTTCTATCGCCAGCTGCCGGTCGTGGATGTGCGGGGTGTGCATCGCTTCGGTCATCATTCCGAGCAACTGGACTCCCTGCCCGGTCATAATGCTGACCAGGTTGAACAACGCATCCTGAATATGCCCTTTAAAAATATTTCCGGTCATATGCTTGGTCGGGGGCATATATTTCAGCGGGGCGTCGGGGAAAATCTGGCGGGCCATCTGCGCCTGCGCCAGCTCCATGAGAAAGCCGTCCTCCAGATCGGGGTTCATCTCAAAGGCATGACCCAATCCCATCTGCTCCGGAGGCAGTCCGGACAAAAGCGCCAGTTGCTCATTGATAAACTGGGAAGCAAGTACCGTATGCGCCGCTTCGACCGCATCGGCCGTAGTCAGGTAATTGTCTTCCCCGGTATTGATCATGATGCCGGCATAACTGTTGATCATTCGTGAAAAAGCCTGATCAATCAACGTCCGCTGCATATTGATATCGCGGAACAAAATCCCGTATAGGGCATCGTTCAGCATCACATCCAGCCGCTCCATCGCTCCCATCGCGGCGATCTCCGGCATGCACAGCCCGGAGCAGTAATTGCACAAACGGATATAACGGCCCACTTCCTCGCCAACTTCATCGAGCGCCTGGCGCATGATGCGGAAATTTTCCTGGGTGGCATACGTACCGCCGTACCCTTCTCTGGTCGGGCCATACGGAACATAATCGAGCAAACTCTGCCCCGTGCTGCGAATGACGGCAATAATATCCGCTCCCTGCCTTGCCGCGGAACGCCCTTGCACCACGTCCTCATAAATGTCGCCGGTGGCCACGATCACATAGAGATACGGCTTTTTCCCTTCTCCCAGCCGCCGGATCAGCTGATCCCGTTTCAAGCGGTTGTTCCGAATCCGGTCGAGGCATTGCTGCGCCAGCTGCCTTGCAGCGTCCCTGATCCGGGCCGGTTCCGACTGCCCGATCGCCGTCAGGTCCAGGGAACCGCATGCCACTTTTTCCGCCACGTCACACGGGGACAGACCCAACTGGAGCGAGGCATTCACCACCCATCCGGACGCCCCCAGCTCCAACACTCCCTTTTCGAGCAGGTGATCAACCACGACATTGGGCAAGGGGACACCGTCGGCATCCACCCCGTCGATTCCCATTAAACGGAGATTGGTGCGTTCCACGGCTACCGTCGTCCGCCGGGCGATAAAATTGTCAACGCTGGAAGCGATCGCCGCCGCCGCTTCCCTCGCCCTGCTGATCAGAACCGGGTCGAGTCTCAATTTTTCTTCCACCCGGACTCCTCCTCCTTTCGCAAACCACTCTTCGCTTCTTCGACGATTGCGGGATCAAGCCCCAAACGTTCAGCAATCCACAGCGCCTCATGCGGAATGGTTTCACCAGGCTTCAGCGGGAGCAAACGATAGTCCATTCCCACGGCGATTGCCTGTTGCAGATCTTCCGGCAAAAGGCTCCCCTGCTGCTCCCGTGACCGTGAAAAACCGGCCACGCGGTAACCGCGAACCCCTTTGACTTCAAGCACTTCCTGATAATGGGTCACGTGAACGCTCCACAACCGGCGCCGGGTAAAATGTCCGGCAATCGCCCGCGCTAGGGCCGCTCCTTCTGCCGGATTGGTTCCTCTTCCGATTTCGTCCAACAGCAGAAGTCCGCCGTCTCCCAAGTCCATACTGTCCCGCAGGCGCGCAATCTCCGAGCCAAAACTGCTTAAACCGGCCTCTGCGTCCTGCAAATCTCCGATGATTCCCCTGACCCAGGCGAACAGGGGGAGTTTGCAGGAAGCAGCCGGCACAAAAAAACCATACTGTGAAAGAAGGGCAATCATCCCCATCGTTTTCAGAGCTGCCGTCTTTCCTCCCATATTGGCCCCGATCACCACGGTCGTCCCCTGGTGCAGTACACAGTCAATCGGAGTGCATTCCTTCCCCTCCGCTTCAAGCATGCGAGCCATCCACGGGTGAAAACCGCCACGGATCTCCATCCGGTGCGGGTCGTAAACAGGCTTCGTCCCCCGCCAGGTTTCCGCGGCACGGATTCGCGCCAACTGCAAATCAAAATGAGCCACCCGGTTGATCCAGTCTTCCAGTTTTGGCGCATAGGGAAGAAAAAACGCAGTCAAACGTTCAAGGATCTCCCGTTCCAACGCTTCCACGCGCATCGTCAATTCCCCGACTTCCCTGGATTCCTGCTCCGGTTCAGCCAAGTGATAGACGGCATCATAGACTGTTTCCCGTACCCGGATCAGCTCTGCCTCCTCCCGCAACGCCAGATCGAGGGGGGAACCGCGTTCGACGACCCATTCCCCCAGGCGGTTGCGGCGAAGGGAATAGCGAGTTTCCAGATCGACCGCTTTCTGTTCCTTCCTTTTCTCCCGTTCCCGCTCGTATTTTTTCAAGAGCTTCCGGTTTGCGGCCAGCGCCGGGTCGTACGCATCATCAATCCAAAATGAAGGAACGAGCGGACCGCCCGGATTGAGCGCGCGCAATAGCGTGTGCACATCCCGCCTGTCCGCATCGGACAATAAGCATAAAGGAGGCAATAAGTCCGAAAGCCGAAACAAGTGCCAGAGGAAAGCCTTCATATGAAACCATTCCGTCAACTGAAGCGCTCGTCCCTGTTTCAATTTCGCAACGATGGGATCGGGATCCGGCATCCGGGCCAGGTGAAGCAGCACCTGATTGCGCTCCTTTGACCCGTCGGGCAGAAGGCGCTGCCATTCAGCCTGCTCGGCCAAAGAACGTTGCCACGCTTCTTCCTCACCGGGCAAAAACGGTTTCAGCTCGCGCCATGTCTCTCTGCCCATCGGAGTGACCGGCTGAAAGACATTCAGGCATTCGTTCAAGTGCAAAACACGCATTGTCTCTTTATCGCAAAACATCTTCCCATCCCCCTTCAAGCAAGGGATCGCGTACAACATCAAACACCGGGAGCGGGGCGGCGACTGCAGCGATTCGCTCTTTCATTTCCGAAGGAGGAAACGCGTACCCGTCGGGGGAAACCGGGTTCACGGCCACCCCCAGGAGCCGGGTGGGATAAACCACTTCCACCGCCCCGCCCCACTGCAAAAAACGGCGCAACATGCTGTGTGTAAAAAAGCAATGCGTGGCATCCGGCACGATCAAGCGCGCCTTCACCCCTTCTTCCATCAGCATGCGGAGCATTCGGTCTGTCAGTGAGCCGGGGATGATGAGCACTTCCCAATTTTTGCTTGAAAATGCCTCTCTCTTTTCTTTCCATTCCAATAAGGTGGAGAAGGGGAGCGGTTCTCCCATGCCTTGAACCACACCGATCACTTTCTTTTCCGTTTGCGCCTGTTCATGAAAAAAACGATCGGCGGACGGAGCAGTAGGCAGGCGGAGAATGGCCAGCAATTCGGCCGCCTTTTTCACCACCTGCGGCAGACTCCGGTGCAAACAGGCCCCGACGACGAGGATCACGGCATCGCTGATGAGCGGGCTGGAAAGAGACTTGCGGTCATAGGCCCCATCGACCAAGACCAGTTCCGCACCCGCCCCCTTCAGTTTGCGGATGGCTGCCTGCACTTGTCCGGCGCCGGGGATCCCGGCCAGTTTGATCCGGCTGCCCCGCCGCGCCTTGCCGAGCAAAATCTCCCCCATCGCCGATTGGAAACCGCAGGAGCCGATCATTTCAAAACTGCCGGGATAAAGGTTAAAGCATGAAGCAGCCGACGCAACCAACATCCCCTCATCACAGCGAATGGCCGGCTTTTCTCTCCCGCTCCATGCGTCACGTTCCTCTCCGTCGACACCGATGCTCAGCACTCCCAGGCGCTTTCGCCGGGACAACTGCCGGATGAGACTGTTTAGAACCGTTGTTTTTCCGGCGTTTTTGGACATTCCGATAATCGCGACGGTTTCCGGTCTCTTCATCGTTTTGCGACGTCTCCTGCTATTGCTTCAGCTTTTCCTTATCTGCTTCCAGTCCGGCGCGACGGTCTTCCCTGGACAACTGTTTCGGTTCAAGATTGATCCGCTGATCGCTCATCAATGCGGCAATCCCTGTCTGGCTGCCGGCTGCCTGACAGTACTCGCAATGCTCGGGATCATGCGGCTTGTATTGGCTCGGTTCCGGATAGCTGGTAATCACTCCTTCAAAGTTGCGCAAAACGGTTTTGGACGGGCTTTGCGAAATGAGATAGTTGGGGCTGAGCGGAATTTTCCCTCCTCCGCCGGGAGCATCGACGACAAAGGTCGGAACGGCATAGCCGGAAGTGTGACCGCGCAGATATTCGATAATCTCCAACCCTTTCGACACCGGTGTGCGGAAATGGCCGATTCCTTCTGACAAATCGCACTGGTAGATATAATAGGGGCGAACACGCACTTTCACCAGTTCATGCATCAGCTTTTTCATCACATGGGGACAATCATTGATGCCGGCCAGAATGACTGATTGATTTCCCAGCGGAACTCCGGCGTCAGCCAGCATCTCGCAGGCGCGTCTGGCCTCCGGAGTCAATTCCTTGGGATGGTTGAAATGGGTGTTGAGCCAGACGGGATGATATTTTCGCAAAATGTTGCACAGGTTTTCCGTAATCCGCTGGGGAAAGACCACCGGCGCCCTTGTTCCGATACGGATGATTTCCACATGGGGGATGGCCCGCAGGTTGCTGAGCAAATATTCGAGAATCCGGTCATTGACCAGGAGGCCGTCCCCGCCGGAGAGAAGCACATCCCTGACCGTCGGGGTGTTGCGGATATACTCTATACAGGCGTCCATCTGCTTCTTCGGGACACCCATCCCGATTTGCCCGGAGAAGCGGCGGCGTGTACAATAGCGACAGTACATCGAACATTGGTTGGTGATCAGAAACAGCACCCGGTCCGGATAGCGATGGGTCAGCCCCTTGACCGGGGAGTCCGTATCCTCCAACAGCGGATCTTCCATATCGTATCGAGTGCGAATCAGCTCGGAAGAGACGGGAACCGATTGCATGCGAATGGGATCCTTCGGGTCATCCGGATCCATGAGCAGCGCGTAGTACGGCGTGATGTTGAGCGGAATCGTCTGTTTGCTTATTCCGACACCTTCAATCTCTTCCGGGGTCAAATTGATCACCTTGCTCAGGTCATCCAGCGTGCGGATCGTGTGCGTCAATTGCCAGAGCCAGTCATTCCACTGCTCCTCCGTGACATCTTTCCACAGCTCAATCTCTTTCCAATCGCGTTTCACTTTGATCAAATCCCCCTTCTCTGATGATCCCGTCAGCAGCTTCCATACCTTTTCCGGAACAATTCAAGGAGCGGCGGGCACTCCCGAAGCGTTTGCAATGTCAACTTCGCATGTCCCGGAGCATAACCATTCCCGATCATCATCTGCACATCTTTGCCGATTCCTTCCGCTCCCAGCGCGGCAGTCGTAAAGCGGACAGCCATACTGAAGAAATAAATCGTTCCCCCGTCCCGTGTCGCCAGAATCGACGGCAGTTCCGTTCCGGGCACATTGACACAATTGAGCGTAAGGTCGGCCATTTCCCCAGCCGTTGCACCAGACACGGCCTCATAGACGGCGAGCGGATCAGTGGCATCCACCTCCAGCACCTGATGCGCCAATCCCAGCTGCCTGATTTCGGCGCAAGCTTCCGCCCGGGATTCCAATGCGATCACTTGCCCGTTTGTCCCCGCCTTTTTCCACGCCTGACAGAGGCTCAGCAACCCCGACTTCCCGCCTGCTCCCATCACCACAATCCGCTCCCGCCCCCGGATGAGTCGAGCTGTCTGCGCCGGAGCACCGGCAACATCCAAAGCCGCCAGGGCCACCGCTTCCGGGAGATCATCCGGCAGGATGGCAAAAGGACCGCTGGCAAAAAGAACCGCTTTGCCTTTTACATCGACTTGACCCGTCTCCAGATGAACCCGGTTAATCTGTTCAAGTTTGAGCGGTGTTAAGGTCAGGGAGACCAACGTCGCGATCTTCATCCCCGGCCGTACATGGCGATGCGGATAACGCGGCCCTGTTTTTTCCACTGTACCGATCAACATGCCGCCCGATCCGGTGACTGGATTTTGCATCTTTCCCCTTTCAGCCACAATCTCCAATATGCACTGTTTTATCTTGTTCACATCGTCGCGGCACTCTTCCCGCATCTGCATGAACGATGCGGAATCAATATTTAATCGTTCCACGGCGATCAGGAGCTCATTGTCATAAAGATCACTTTCGGCATCCAGTTTCCAGGCTGGTTGCGGTAAAACCCGCTCAGGCGCCAACACGCGGTGCAGTCCGTAAGGATGTCCTGTTTGACCGTCCAAAACCCCCATCCCCCTCCCGATGGATTCATTCACTATTCATGCAATAACCATGCCAATAACCAAATCCTGTTTCCGGCGGCCGTTCAGCGCACAAACAGAAAAAAAGTGCCCGGAATCGGGCACACCAAGAATATGGCATTTGCATGAGTGAAGAGGCACCAAGCAACAAATCTTCCGTCCGGGCGCTTGCCGCCTTGCAGGAAAGGAAACGCGGCCAATCTGTACCACCCCCCCCGAAGATTGAAATTCCATCCATTCACATTCAAGAAAATCGGGGGAAATCTCCGACCGACATCAACCTTCGCGCTTTTTCAGTTTATATTGCAGGGTTTGCCTCGGAATTCCCAGCAGTTTGGCCGCTTTTAACACATTGCCTCCGGATTCTTCAAGCGCCAGGCAAATCAGCTTTTGTTCCAATTCGCCGAGCACTTCCCGCAAACTCTTGCCGTCAAGGCCTGGGAGCGGAAGCATCTCCTTTTTCTGTTTTTTCTGCATATGCGGGGGGAGGTGCTCCAGTTTCACTGCCTTCCCTTCTGCCAGATTTAGCGCGCCTTCCAGCGTGTGTTCCAATTCCCTGACATTCCCCGGCCAGTCATAGTGGAAAAAAGCTTCCATCACCTCATCAGCAATTTCCTCAACCGTTGTCGGCAATTGTCCTTTTAATTTTCTGAAAAAATAGTGCGTCAGGCATTCAATATCTTCTTTTCGTTCCCTGAGAGGAGGCAAATAGAGACCGACGACGTGGATCCGATGAAAGAGGTCGCGCCGCAAGCGCCCCTTTTCAATACTCTCCAGCGGGTCTTCATTGGTCGCGACGATGATGCGCACATCAACGGAATGAAACCGGGTTCCTCCCACCCTTCGCACTCCGCCGTCCTCCAGCACGCGCAGCAATTTTGCCTGCAAATCAATCGGCATCGCATGGATCTCATCCAAAAACAGGGTTCCCCCGTCTGCCAATTCAAACAAGCCCGGCCGGTCCTCAGCGCCGGTAAAAGCCCCTTTGGCCGTGCCGAACAAAATCCCTTCCAGCAGAGTGGACGGAATGGCGGCACAGTTTTGGGCAATAAAGGGGCGTCCCATTCTCGGCGAGTCACGGTGGATCGATTGTACAAACAGCTCTTTGCCCGTTCCCGTCTCCCCCACTACCAAAACAGGGGAATCCGTTCTGGCCGCCCGCTTTGCTTTTTCAATCTCCCTCAACATGAGTGAGTTTTGCGTCACGATCTGCTCAAAACAGTAGTACGCGCTCTCCTTCTGCGCCTTCCTGCTCCGTGGCTCGCGGATTCTTTCCTGCAGCTGAAGAACTTGCTCCGCCAGCTCTTTGATCTGGGTGATATCCTTGGAAATCTCAGCAGCTCCGACGATCTTTCCTTCAGAGCGAAGCGGAATGGTCCGGTTGATTGTGCTAATCTGTTTCCCTTTGCGATTCATATACGTCTGGTGCTGCTCGGCGATCGGTTCACCCGTTTTCAGGACTTTCAACAGTGTGCTCGTCTTTTTCGTCAGTGAAGGAAACGCATCCAATACATGCATCCCCATCACCTCTTTGATGGACAGTCCGTCCAACCGGGAGGCAACCCGATTGTAAAATACCGTGATTCCGTCTGCATTGACGATATGGATTCCTTCATCCAGGCACTCCAAAAATTCATAGACGATTTCCCGGGTAAGATCAGGTTCATTCCTCATGGGCATCCATTTCACCTCGATCCGCGAGCTGCCAAAAAGTGATCAAATATGCCGAAATTTCGTCATTTTTATTATTGTAGCGATTATCAGTCTTGTCTGTCCAGAAACGGGCAAAAACAAAAAAGAGCCGCTTGATGCGACTCCTTGTATATCTTTTCACAAAGCGCTCGACCTGTCTTTTTTTTCCTCGACCGACTTGGGAAGCGGCCCCCACATCTGCAACAGATTGTCGGTGGCATAAATCTTTCTCCCGTTTTCTCCCAGCCGGTAAAACATGATCTTGGCAATTCCCCAATCCGGCAGGTGTTGCTCAGGGATTGTTACAGTTACCGTTTTGGTCGTGTAACGTTGGTCTGGTTTATGTTTGATGTGAACGGAAATGCCCTGATCAACCCTTTGGGAACTGTAACTGTCGACGACGAAAAGGTCATAGTAAAAAGTGTCTTCCGGAAAATCGCCCACTTTCAGCGTCACTTTGTAATTCCCGTTGCTTCCTGATACCCGGATATCGCGAAAAGCCTCATTTTCCTCTCTGCTCTCTTTGGGCAGCTCCTTCCACCATTTATGGTCTCCATGCTCTTTCGGAATTTGCTTGCCCTGCTGCACGGCTTGTACGGGACTGCCGTTCGTCGGCTGATCACTCTCCAGATATCCTGCGCCAAATGCCTGGTAACCGAGAAACAGCAGGAGCACCCCGGATACCGCCGCGACGCCCCTGAGCCAATATTTCCTTCCCCGATGGGGCGGCTGCTTTATTTCCTGGGAAACCTGGGAAACGTAATCATGTTGCGGAGGATTAAATATCATGACGGCCTGCTGCAGCGCCTGTTTCATTTCCTGAGCCGTTTGATAGCGTTTTAACGGATCTTTCTCCAGTGCCTTCATTATCACCTGGCACAACTCTTCCGGAATTCGCGGATTAAGCTCCCGCGGATCAGGCACAGGGTCATGAATATGTTTGAGTGCAACGGAAATGGAACTTTCTCCGTCAAAAGGAACTGAGCCAGTCAGCATCTCATAAATCACAATCCCCAGCGAATAGAGATCGGAAGAAAAGTGGATCTCCCCGCCGGAAGCCTGCTCCGGAGAGAAATAATGCGCCGAGCCCATCACGTATCCTTTTTGCGTGATGGTGGAAGCGCGCGGAGTATAGGAAATGCCAAAGTCCGTCACCTTGTACAGCTCATCCGGGGAAACAAGAATATTATGCGGCTTGATATCACGATGAATAATTCCGTTTTTGTGTGCATGCGCCAAAGCATCACAGATTTGGGATGCGATCATCACCGTTTTTTCCGGTGTAAGCGTTCCTTCCTTTCGAATTACTTCTATGAGGGACGGCCCTTCTACACATTCCATCACCATGTAAAAGATGTCCCCTTCACGTCCGACATCATAAATACTTACTACATTAGCATGGGATAAACTGCCTGCAGCCTTGGCTTCACGAATGAACCGTCGCACAAAGTCGGGATCGTGCCCCAACGAGTCGTTCATCACTTTTACTGCCACAAACCGATCCAGCAGCAGATCTTTTGCCTTGTAGACTACAGCCATTCCTCCTCCACCCAACAGGTGAAGGATCTCGTATCTCCCTGCCAGCCTCATTCCTTCCATTTAACCATATCTCCTTGATTCATTGTTATCCTTCACACGCCAGTTCAGCGCAAATTGCTCTCAATCTGATTCAGACAAACGATGATCCACCGTACGTCTTTTTCTTTATATGGTGGATTTTGGGAAGAAAAATATTTCCCGGTACTCCTATTATCTGCTGAGTTCAGGCAACTGGATGTTACGTTTTTTTAAACATTTCACGCAAATAGCATTCCTTTTCATGGAATTTTCATAAATTATCACTGCTCATGATTTACGGCACAAACCGGCAGAAAAATCCGAGAAAACACAGCGGAAAATCGGGTATCTGTGCCCTTGATCGAATGCGGGAAGAACAGAATGCTGCCCCGCTGTCCCCTGCCCGCGCTGCCACATTCACGGAAAGGGATTGCGCCGCAGACGAAGGCCGTTTCCCCCGATGGCGCTTTAAAACCACCCCGGGAATAAAACACCTTTACTGGATAAATGCATTTCTATTTACTTTATTCGCAAGTCATCTTAATTTTAACGCTCGATATAAAAAAACAGCCGGTTTTTCACCGGCTGATTCTGCACTGATTAAACGTTGACCCGTCGGAACTCAGGATCCCGGAAAAGGGGACACAGAGGAAATTTTGGCATTCCGCGCTTTTGCCGCCTTGCCGGAACCAAATGCCGGCAATTCCTTACATACGATCCGGCGCGCTGACCCCGATCAATTTCAATCCGTTGACAATCACTTGACGAATGCCGCTGAGCAATGCCAGGCGCGCTTCCGATTTTTCCACATCATCAGTGATCACGCGGTGAGCATTGTAATAACTGTGGAATTGTGTTGCCAGATCGTAGAGATAACGAACAACCCGGTGTGGTGCCAACTGCTGGGCCGCCGTGGCGATCTCACTGCCAAACTCGCCAAGCTTCTGCAACAAATCCAATTCCTGTTCCAGTTCCAACCGGGACAGGTGCTCCTGATCCCACTTCGCCGACAACCCTCTCTCCTCAGCCTGACGGAAGACACTGGCGATCCGCGCATGGGCATACTGCACATAGTAGACCGGGTTTTCATTGGACTTGGAAACAGCCAGATCTATATCAAAATCAAGATGGGAATCCGGGCTTCTCATCACAAAGAAGTAGCGGGCTGCATCCACTCCAACCTCGCTCATCAACTCTTCCAGCGTGACCGCTTTTCCGGTCCGCTTGGACATTTTCACCAGTTCGCCGCCCTGGTACAGCTTCACCATCTGGATGATAACCACATCCAACCGGTCCCGGTCATTCCCCAGAGCCTGCAATGCCGCTTTCATCCGGGCGATGTAGCCGTGATGGTCGGCTCCCCAGACGTTGATCATCCGGTTGAAACCCCGTTCCAGCTTATTGCGGTGATAAGCGATATCCGGCGTCAAATAAGTATAGGAACCGTCCGACTTGACCAGAACGCGATCCTTGTCGTCTCCGAAAGCGGTGGAGCGCAGCCAGAGGGCCCCGTCCTGTTCGTAGGTATAACCTTTTTCCTTCAGCTCCGTCAATGTTTTCTCAATGGCTCCGGACTGATACAGGGACTGTTCGCTGAACCATACATCAAATTCGACCCGGTAATCACGCAAATCATCCTTGATCTTCTCAAGCAGCTTCTTTTTCCCGTATTCCTTGAGGAACTGAAGCCGCTCTTCCCGATCCATCCCGAGCAAACGCTCTCCCTCTTGTTGGATCAGCTCCTCGGCGATCGCAATCATTTCCTCGCCGCGATAACCGTCCTCAGGGAACTCGATCTCTTTTCCCAAGCCTTCAAAATAACGGGCTTCAATGGACTGGGCCATCATGTTCATCTGATTGCCGGCGTCGTTGATGTAATATTCGCGCGTCACCTCATACCCGGCGGCCTCGAGAATGTTGGACAGGGCATCGCCGACGGCCGACCCGCGGGCATGTCCGAGATGGAGCTTTCCTGTGGGGTTGGCACTGCAAAACTCCACGTTGACCTTCTCACCCTGACCGCTGTCCGAGCGTCCGTATGCATCTCCGGACCGTTTGATTTCCACAAGCACATCGGTCAGGAAGGAACGATCCAAAAAGAAATTGATAAAACCGGGCCCGGCAATTTGAATGTCGCGAACGCCCACTTGTTCGCGGTCAATCCCGGCAACGATCTTTTGCGCGATCTCTCTGGGGTTTTTGCGGGCAATCCTCGTCAGTTGCATGGCAATGTTGGTAGCCCAGTCGCCATGTTCCTTTTCCCGCGGCACTTCCAGCACGATCTCCGGAATGTCCGTTTCCTTTACCAAATCGGCGGCGATGACCGCCCGCTCGATTTCCTGTTTCAACTCCTCTTTCTTTCTCTCAAGCGGATTCATTTCCCAGCCTCCATCCACTTCAAACTTAATTGGTATTGGCCCAGATCCTGGCTCCCCATATGAAGCAAAAAGGTGAAGCGAATCCGGCCTTCCTTTCCAGACCAGTCACGCTCATACACCAATGTGGTCACTTCCATCTCCGTCTTACCCGCCGGAGTATGAACCACGCTCTCCATGGTTTTCCCAGGGGCATAGGTCTGCCTGTACGAAACAGGTCCTTGGCGCGCGATCGTGATTTTCTCCGGGAATGAACGAACCGATGTCCGCACTTCATCAGGCTTTCCTTCATTTTCGGTATAACGGAGAATCCATTCCTCTTCCTTCATTTGAAAACGGCCGTCCAATTCCTGCTCGATGACTTCCTTCTCTTCTCCCGGCTGTTCAATGGTCGACTCGATGAAAATCTTTACTGGAATCAAACCGTCCGCCCCTTTCAACCTAATAAATGTATCTTAACACTGGTTTTTATGCTTTGCCAATAAAGCTGACCCGTTCTTCCTCCAATATTTTGAAAATCATCCGTCAGAAAAAAGCTTCCCTCCGCAGATCGGGAGGGAAGAATGAGGTTTCTTCAGCTTGCTGACAAAGACCTGAAGAGTCATCCGTCGGGTCTCGGCGCCCGGCCTCATGCTTGGCAAAGGCCGCTGCATAAAGCATTCAACCCTTTTCGCTCCAGTTTGTCAACAGCCTCAGAATGGGCAGGGATTTATTTCACAAAGCCGAGCAACATTTCGCGAATGAGTTTGGCAGCCAAAACCGGGGTCTGCTCACTGTGATCATAAGCCGGCGCCACTTCCACCAAATCTGCACCGACCACTTTCACGCCGGATCTGGCGATCAGGTGGATGGCTTCCAGCATTTCTTTGCTCGTAATCCCGCCAGGCTCGGGCGTTCCGGTTCCCGGAGCATGGGCCGGGTCGACGGCGTCGATATCAATCGTCACATAAACCGGACGTCCTTTCAGTTCCGGCAGGCATCTCTTCAAAGGCTCCACCACGTCAAATGGATGAAAATGAATATTCGCCTCTTTGGCGAACAGCACCTCCTCCTTGGTCATCGAGCGAATCCCGAATTGATATAAATTGGGACCCCCGATCAATTCGGCGATTTTACGAAGCGGGGTGGCGTGAGAGAGCGGCTCTCCTTCATAATCCGTGCGCAAATCAGCATGTGCGTCAATATGGATGACAGCCAGGTCAGGATAATCCTTGAAAACTTCCCGCACAACAGGCCAGGTGACCAGATGCTCGCCCCCCAAGCCGATCGGCATTTTCCGCAAATCGAGCACCTTGCGCACAAAATCGGCAATCTGCTGCAAGCTCCTTTCGGGATTGCCAAAGGCCAGCGGGATATCCCCCGCATCATAAAAGGTGATTTCCGAAAGCTCCCGTTCCAGGTAGTGGCTGTATTCCTCGTGCACCAGGGAAGCCTCGCGGATGCGTGCCGGACCGAACCTGGAACCGGGGCGGAAGCTGACCGTCCAATCCATCGGCATCCCGTAAATGATCGCTTGAGCAGCCTCAAGGTCCGTACTTGCCCCGATGAACACATTTCCCGAGTATTTCTCTTCAAAGCGCATCTTATTTCACCTCGTCCGTCAGCAGTTCCTGTACGAAAGCGGGAAGTTCAAACAAGGCTTTATGCATTTCCGGACGATAATAGCGGGTATCGAATCTGGACAGTTCCGCTTCGTTGACATGAAGGGGATCATATTTTTTCGATCCGATCGTAAAACTCCACAAGCCGCTCGGGTAGGTGGGGATGCTTGCCGTGTACAGGCGCGCCACCGGGAATGTATTTGAAATGTCGCGGTAAACCTGGCGGATCAAATCGCGGTTAAACCACGGCGATTCCGTTTGCGCCACCATGATCCCATCGTCCTTCAGCGCTTCGTAAATCCCTTCGTAAAAGGGCTTTTGAAACAAACCGACAGCCGGCCCCACCGGTTCGGTCGAATCGACGATAATCACGTCATACCTGCCTTTATTTTCGGCAATGTGGCGGATTCCGTCCGTTACTTGCACATCGACGCGGGGATCATCCAATTTCCCGGCGATTTGCGGGAAGTATGTTTTTGATGCTTCGATCACCTTTCCGTCGATCTCTGCCAACACCGCACGGGTGACAGACGGGTAACGCAAGATTTCACGAATCACGCCGCCATCGCCTCCGCCGACCACAAGAACTTCCTTGGGATCAGGATGGGTATTCATCGCGACATGGGTAATCATCTCATGGTACACGAATTCATCGCGATCCGTCGTCATCACCATGCCATCAAGCACCAGCATATTTCCGAATTCCGCTGTTTCAATCACATCCAGAGTTTGAAACTCGGACTGATCATGATAGAGCGTCCTTTTGATTTTCGTCGTAATCCCGTGATTTTTCGTTTGTTTTTCTGTATACCAAAGCTCCATATCCATCTGTCATTTCTCCTTTCAAGGCCGAAAACCGGGGCCATTCCGCATTTCCCCGGATACTCTTACTAAGAATAATGCATGTCCATTTCGCAGACAATCGCTTTTCGCCCCGCCACAAAAAATTTTATAATCATTTTTTTGGCGAATGTTATCCAACCCATGTATTCTGCCGCTAAATTCCGCTTTTCTTTCTCCAGGTATATTCTTCCTGCGGCTTTCGCATAATATTCTTACCTTTAGACTTGGAAGGAACTTCCGGAAAAGGAGCAGAACCATGGGCGATAACAAAGCAGCCACTCATCCCCATACCCTTAACCAGTTCTTTCTCTGGCGTCTGGTCAGACGGACACGTCAAGTGATGCGCCTGCTCTTCTTCTCTCTCCTGATCAGCTCCCTTGCCTTCATCATTCTCCTGCTCTATCTGAAAGCGCGCCCCTTGCCCTCACCCGAGGTATATAACATCTCCACCCTCTACGATGATGAGGGAAATTATCTCGGGCAACTGGATCACAATGAGCCGCGCGATCCCGTCCATTTAAATGAAGTGCCCAAGGCCCTGATCAATGCGACACTGGCCGCGGAGGATAAAAACTTCTATTCCCATCACGGCTTCTCCCTGAGCGGAATAGCCCGCGCCACACTGGCCAACATCAAGGCGGGGCACGTCGTGCAAGGAGCCAGCACCATCACCCAGCAATTGGCGAGAAATCTCTATCTCACCCATGACCGGACGTGGACGCGAAAACTGAAGGAAGCCATTCTGACCGCGCAATTGGAACTCCATTTTTCCAAAGATGAGATCCTGGAGATGTATCTCAATGAGATTTACTACGGTCACGGAGCCTATGGAATCGGCCAGGCGGCCAAGTACTATTTCAACAAAAAGGTGCAGGACTTGAATTTGGCGGAGTGCGCACTGCTGGCCGGAATTCCGCGCGGACCCTATTTATATTCGCCTTATCATCATCTGGGCCGGGCGATTGCGCGCGAACACCACATCCTCGACCTGATGGCAAAAAACCGCATGATCACCGCCGAAGCTGCGCGGGAAGCAAAAAAGCAAACGCTCACTTTTGCGCCAAAGACCCATCCCAAACAGATGAAAGCCGAGTATTTTCGCGATTATATCGTTCAAACGCTGGTCACGCGGTACGGGCTGGATGAAGCGACGGTGCGCCACGGCGGACTCAAAATATATACCACCCTTAACGCGCAAATGCAACAGGCGGCGGAACAATCGGTAAGCCGCTATACCAAAAAGGTGGACGGGCTCCAGAGCGCCTTGATCTCGGTTGATCCCCACACCGGTGAAATCAAGGCGATGGTCGGAGGCAAAGATTACTCATCCTCTCAGTTCAACCGCGCCTTCGCCCGCCGGCAACCCGGTTCTTCTTTTAAGCCGATTCTCTATTTAAGCGCCTTGGAAAACGGATTTACGCCGCTGACCCGGATCATGAGCAAGCCGACCGCTTTTCTTTTTCATGGACAAGAATACCGACCCTCCAATTTCCGCGGCCACTATGCCAACCGGCCGATCACGCTGCGTGAGGCAATCGCCCGCTCGGATAATATCTATGCAGTGAGCACACTAATGAAAATCGGTTTGCAAAAGGAAATCGACATGGCCCGCCGGCTCGGCATCCGGGCCACGCTGAAGCCGACGCCCTCCCTGGCACTGGGCAGTTATGCCGTCACTCCTTTTGAAATGGCCGAGGCCTATGCGACGATCGCTTCCGGCGGAATCCACCATCCGCTCACCGGAATCAAAAAGGTGCTTGATCCGTTTGGACGCCCCTTGGTTCAAGAGGAGAGCAAACCGGTCCGGGTAGCCTCTCCCGCCCACGCCTTCGTCTTGACCAAGCTGATGGAAAGCGTGTTTTCTCCGGGTGGAACCGGCGGACGCGTGCACCAGATTTTTTCACGGGCCGCCGCCGGCAAAACGGGAACGACCGATTGGGACGGCTGGCTCTCCGGATTTACCCCGGATCTGGAGACTACAGTGTGGGTCGGCTATGACCATGACAAAGAACTGCCACATGATCAGGCGCATTTAAGCCAATATATCTGGGCGGATTACATGAAACAGGCCACCCGGTTTCAGCCGGCAAAAATCTTCCCGATTCCCCAGGGGGTAACGAGTGTTTATGTCGATTTGGATACGGGCTATGTGGCCACACCGGAATGCAGGCACACCCGCCTGGAGTATTTTGTCAAAGGTACGGAACCAACAGAAGTCTGTCCCGTCCATCGAACAAAAACCGGTTCTTCTCCTGAACAACCCTCTTTGTTGAAACGGGTGCTCGACTGGCTGAAAAGCTTTTAAAGTGACACAAACGGACATTTCCTGTCTCCCCAGCCGCGGGTCAAGCCCGGGCAAACCGGGAAAAATCGAGGCCTCACCCCCGACAGGCAAAGGCGGGATCGCGAAAACGCCCGACCATCCAATAACTACTGGATGTCGGGCGTTTTTTCAGCATTCATCGCTGCCGCCAATCTTCCCTTCACCGTCTGCCCAGATTCCATCATTCAAAATGGTAATCATCCCGGCAGACTCCAATTCCTTCATCACCTGAGCCATATTGCTGCGCCGGGATTCCGGCAGAGACGCAACAAAACGGTTTAATTCTTGCTCGGAAACATTGGCGCGAAAATGAACCCCGCCATGGCGGGCGAAATGGTCCTGTGATCCGATATGATGATCAGCCATTTTCTTAAGCCCTCCTTTAACCCTTAGAATGAGCCAAAGAAAAGGCAAATACTCAGGAAAAAGAAAAAGCGGACCGATGGGATCCGCCAATTTGGTGTCCTAGCAAAAGATTCCGAAACCACATAATTAAGTGTACATTTGCAATTGAGAGCCGACAATGCTGAAATCCATTTGTTCACAAACCGTTCACTTTTAAAAACTTCGGTTGGAACCCCTTTTCACAATGGCACTCACGACAACTTTTCTTTCAGTTCATCCGGGCTGTTTTTCCACATCTCTTCATTATGGTTGACCAAAAAATCCCTCAGCACCGCTTTTTCCTGTTTCCCCAGCTCATCGACACGGATTCTCCGTTTCAACGCATCGTCCATGCGGTTCACGTGGAAGGGCAGGTTTTTCCACCCGATCCGTTTTTCTTTATTGATCCTCATCGGACAGGCGGCCACTCCTGCATAAAAAGGCCCGCTTTCATTGCGGTCGACGGCCACCCACACAACCCAGTAATCTTCACCATCAGGAACCTCATCCTGATGGGGGGTAAACTTAATCCCTCGTTCCACCGCGCTTTTGGCGTGAATCAGGCCGAGGTCGATTTTCGCTTGTTCCCCGGTCAGCAAGATAGAAGAAAGATTGCTTATGTTCAGCGTTCCGGTGTAGTAAGTGCCATGGGTGGTCGATTTATTGCTGATAATGTTGAATTGCGCATTTTTCTTTTGGTTGGCCATTTTTTCCCTCCTCGCTCATCATTTTACCGCACGCCGGGGCTTCGGCGCAAAAACCGTTTCCTCATAGAGGTAAAAATCCGCTTCCTCCCCGCTCTCCGGCGGATCAGCCGGAACCTGCTTCACCACCATGTGCACCTTTTGCTCCTGCCCGCTTCCTTGCCGTACGGCCTCTTCTTTCATTTTTTCTTCCACTCTCTTTTCCGCCCGGGCCATGATCTCGGCCACTTTCTCTTCAACGGAACGGCGGTCCTTTTTGCGCGGAAAAATGTCTTGCAGGGGGAGTTCTTCCTCCATAACCTTCCCTTTTCCGGCCATCAATTCTTTCTTATACTTTTTCCAGTCCGTGGTTTTTTCATGTTTCGGCTGCTCATCTGCATGCACCTCGTCCGCTTCACAGTTGCTCCCAGCGGAAGCCTGATGCCCGGTCCCATCGGTTTCCCGGCCCGCGCCTTCCTCACTCCGGTCAGGGACGGATACGCTCTCTTTCGCCTCCTCCCCCGCCTGCTCTGCTTCCGCGCTTCCGGCTTCGTCAGCGGCGATTGCGGCACTTCTCTCCTCCGGTTCCGGGAGAACTCCGCTCCCATCCGCGGCGGCAACATCTTTCTGAATTTGTTGATCCGCTGCCAGTGCCCGTGTTCTCATCCTGCCGGATCCGGCCTGGCTGAGCGGCAGATAAATATTGAAAGTCGTGCCGAGCCCGGGCTGGCTGTTGACGAAAATTTCCCCGCCATGCTCGGTAATGATCCGGTGGCAAATAGAAAGTCCCATCCCCGTTCCGTCGCCCTTGGTCGTAAAGAACGGATCAAAGATGCGGGTCATATGTTCCGGATGAATTCCATCGCCTGTATCTTTCACGGAAATATGGGCGTAATCGTTTTCACGCGCCCAGCTTACCTCCACAACTCCTTTGCTCGTCAAGGCCTCCAGCCCGTTCTGAATCAGGTTGATCATCACTTGTTTCAGCTGTTCCCCGTCCGCTTCAATCTCCATCTTGTACGGAGGGGCAACCTGTTTCAATTCATGCCCCATCAACAACGATTTCGGTTCGAGAAGGCTCAACACATCCCCCATCAACTGCTCCAGTTGAAAACGGGTAACCTGAACCGGTTTCACCTCACTCAGATTCAGAAACTGTTTGAGCAAATCATTAATCCGGTCGATTTCCGGCAAAATAATCGATTCCCATTTTTTCACCGCTTCCGACTCGGCGGCGGAAATTTGCACAAAGCCCCGAATCGATGTCAAAGGATTGCGGATCTCATGAGCCAGCCCGGCAGCCAGCTGACCCAGTGCCGACAGTTTTTCCAGATGCCGCCTGTGTTCCTCTTCTTTGTTGCGAATGCGGCGCTGTTTGAGCGTGAGCCGCTCTTCCGCGAGGCGGATCAACTGTCCTCCCGTTTTCGCCTCCTGCGGATAGGTGGCCGTCCCCAGGCAATAGTGCAGGTAGCCTTTTTCCACCTGGATCTCTTTCATGATGCAATCCACAGTCTCCAAAATCCGGCGCAGAACCTGGGAATCCCCCATCAACCCGATCGCGAATTGGTCACCGTCATAACGGGCCAGCTTTGCCGTTGCCGGCATATACTTCTTCAAAGCGTGGGCGATTCGCACCAAAATCCGGTCACCGACATCGATCCCTTCCCTCATGTTCACCTGCCGAAAGTCGGTCAAATCCAGACAGACCACGTGAAACGGCTGGTTTAGCAAATTGCGGGCCAGGCTGCGAATCACCTGTTGCTGAAACCCGTGGAAATTATATAATCCGGTCAAGGGGTCGCGCAGGTAGGTTTCCTCCAATTCCTTTTGAAAATCGCGCAGCCGCTTGTTGGACTCATTTTTCTGTTCAATCAGATAGCAGATCTTTTCCTTCTGTTTTTGCAATTCAAAATAAGCGGCCCTCACCTGCCCGCTCATCCACGCAACCCATACAAACAACAAAGAGTGACTGATCAGTTCGATCAGCATAAATTGATTCCAGACGGTAAAAGCGGAAACAGATAAATAACAAACCGTAAAGCAAAATGTGATCACATACGGGTGCTCTTCGGATGATCGGAACAGAACATAGCCCAGAACAATCAGGTAAACAGTCAAAATCGGAATGGTTTGCGTCAGGAGATCCAGCAACAAAATCGAACCCAGAACCGCCGACATGTATGTGTATAACGGAAAGCGTTCCAGCCATTTTTGATTGATAAAGAGCAAAAAGCATAAAAGGGCGGTTACCATTCCCACACAAATCCAGTGGACGGAAGGATATGTAGAAAATAATCGTTGGATGAATAAATAGAGAATCCCTTTTTTCGTGACAGCTTGAACGGTTAACACGGCGAATTCCACCCCCCGGCTCGTATTTTCAATATTTTCCATATTCCAACTCAATCATACAATCTTTGCTCATATTCTGGATGATTTCTTCCACTTATAAATAAAATAATCCTCCTCTCCTCCCCTCCTTCGACAAAACCTCACAAAATTCGCGAAGTTCCGATCCATATAAAATAGGAGTCCGCTCCCCACCATTACGGACTCCCTCTCATTCCAATCGCCGATTAATCCAATCCACGGTGTCTCCTCATTCACTTGTGATCCACCCGGTCAAGCACCGGATCACCTCGCTGTGATCGCCCCGCTTCTCTCGGGTGAAGCATCAACCGAGATAATTGACCAAATGGTTAAATCCCTTTGCCGCCTTTTCCTTGTTCTCGCTCTCGTCTTCCGCTGCGTGTTTGGATATTTTCTCCCAATTGGTGTAAGGCTCTTCCAGAGAAACGTGTTCCCGCTTGAGCAGAGTCAGCTTTTGCGACTCTTCCGAATAGGGATAGTATAATCCTTGCGCTTCATGCGCCTCCTTCACTCCATAGGGAGCTTGTCCCATCATCCGTGGCGGAAAGTGAGGTTGATCATTGAGCAGTGTATGAACAACCGTCTCCTTCAGGATATTTTTGATTTCCTCACTCCGATACCCGCTTTCCAGGCTTTTGATCCATTGGTAAACCGGTCCGTCCTCGGGTGTGAACGTCACGTTGCGCTGGGTCGGGACATACTCGCTCCGCTTCTGGATCTGCTCCTTCAACATCCTTGAATCACAGATGGACTGCAGCGGAAAGTAGTTGCTGCGCAGATAGGATTGGATGCAATATTTTACCAACATCGGGAATTGGCCTTTTGGAAGGATCTCATACCAGTAACGCACCAACCGATCTTTTTTCCCGAGATAAACGCCTACCGTAATGGAAGACATGATAACACCTCCGACAGTTGTTAAAAAATTTTAAATACCTAGAATTAATATTAATAGTAACAAGTGATCTACAAATAAGTCAACGGGAATACTTTGTCGAATCCTGTTATATATTTGCGAAAACGAAAAAAACATGCTTAGTGCATGTACAAAATCTTCTTGCAACGGAAATTTATTGGTTAAATTTTTTTATTTTTTATGAAATAAACTCCTCTGATCAAACAATGAGACTGTGAATCTTTTTAATCCTGCGATACTGCGACCGGTCTTTTAAATCACGGAACATTTTGAAATCAGGCCTTGTATTTACCTCAAAAACCCAAATTTTAAGATCGCTGTCAATCCCTGCATCAATCCCTAGCTCTTTCAACCCCTTAAAACGAGCGTTTAATGTTTTAGCAATTTCTATAGAAAGATAATGTAATTCTTTATGCAAATTTTTCATCTCCGTCAGGTTGCCGTCCGTAATTTTTTGCAATGCTGTGTGCAGTTCGATCGGCATTCCTCCTTTGCAATGATTTGTCACGATTTTTCCCGGAGCCGCCACTTTGGCACAGACCCCCGTTATTTCCCAATACTTATGCGGCTTTTGCAAATTGATGCGAAGATCAAACGGTCGTCCCTCGATCCGGGCTAATTCAATTCCTTGTTGCATGATATATTTTTTGTCCGGACGAAATTTTCGCTCAATCCATGTGGAAATTTGTCGGATTGGCAATTTTTTTCGCTCATAAAGAGTTTCGCACTTGACGATTCCGCCCCCGAGTTTCGTCAACCGGATTGCCCCGGCGCCACCGCCGCCCTTATCCGGCTTGATAAAAACGGAGCCATGGTGTTCCAGCATTCGGTAAAGCCGGTCTTTCTGATACCAGTCTGTTTCAGGGAGATAAGGCCGTAGCCTTTCATTCGCGTATAAGACCGCTGTTTTGAGGGATTTGCTGGCGACTTGTTGATACGGGAGTTTACGGGTCGTTCGCACTCCTTCTCCCCTCCTTTATGATCGTCATATCTTATTCATCTCTCTTCTGCCACGCTCGTCGGCGAACGCCCAATTTTCGACGATTTTTCAAGGGAAAAGAGGTGTTAGAATAGATAATAATGAAACAGATTGTTGCAACGGCAAAAGCGTTTGTCTTCGACCCGTCCTTGTGGGACAATGGTCTTAACTTTTGCCGGCGCCCATCGGCATTCCGGCGCAACCGGCAATCTGTTTTCCGCCAAACGCCAATCCGGCACCTTTCGGTGAAGACTCATAGAAAACAAGTATTTCGGCACAAACCGGGAATGAAAGCCGAAGCAAACTCGAAAGAGCGCTGGGACCACTTAACTGGCCATCAGGAACGTGGGGAGATCAGGAGTCCCCAACGGCCTGACCTGAAACAAAATATCACCATCAAGCTGAAGGAGGGACTGCTTTGAGCGCCAAAATCTATGTCGTCGAGGACGAGCGGCCGATCGCCGATATCATCAAGTTCAATCTGGAAAAAGAGGGATACACCGTTGATTGTATCCACGACGGATTGGAAGCGATTGAAAAGGTGATGGATTCAGCACCCGATCTCATGCTGTTGGACCTGATGTTGCCCGGCGCGGATGGAATTGAAGTTTGTCGGCGCGTACGGCAACATTTTCAATTTCCAATCATCATGCTCACCGCGAAGGACTCCGAACTGGACAAGGTCCTCGGACTGGAGATGGGAGCCGATGATTATGTGACCAAACCCTTCAGCAATCGCGAACTGCTCGCGCGGATCAAGGCAAATCTGCGCCGCACCCAATCCACGGTTAAAGAAATGAGCAAAGCGGAGAAAGGAAGCGAGATCACCGTTGGCAACATCGTCATAGACCCCGGAAGTTTTGTGGTCACCAAAAAAGGGAAAACGGTCGACCTCACCCATCGAGAGTTTGAACTTCTGCTGTACCTGGCAAAACATGTGAATCAGGTGCAAACAAGAGAACATCTGTTACAATCGGTATGGGGTTATGATTATTTCGGGGATGTGCGCACCGTTGATGTCACCATCCGTCGTCTGCGCGAGAAAATCGAAGACGACCCCGGCGCTCCCAAATACATCATCACACGCCGGGGAATCGGGTACACCATGCGCGATCCCCATTCCGAACGTTAACCCGGGTGATCAAATGAAAAAGTGGCTTCAGCTGGCAAACAGTATACAATGGAAATTGGTTGTGATCTATCTCCTTTTGATCGTGATCGCCATGCAGCTGATCGGGGTCTATTTCTTCCGGCAATTGGAAAATTATCTGACCGACAGCCTGCGCGGACAGATCAGGAATAACGCGGTGGCGATTCAGCAGACGATTAAGGACGAGCTGGCCAAACCGGAAAATGACGAGCGAAACAAAACTATTTTGTATTGGCTGAATACACTGGTTCCCCGCACCTCCAAGATGACGGTGCAGGTGATCGACCAGAACAACTTTGTCATCGCCTCCACCTCATCCAAACAGAGCAAGATCAAACAGCCCTTCAACTTTCAGCTTCCGGCAAAAGGATCGGCTTCCTTCAAGCGGCGGGACCCGGCGACCAACAAAGATTTTCAGGTCTACATTCAGAGCATCAAGGGAGAAAACGGAAAAAACCTCGGGATGATTTATATTGAAGCCCCGCTTGACGGGACCTATGCCACGATTTTTGCCATCAGCAAGATCCTGCTCAAAATTACGGCCGTCGCCGTCGTCATCTCCAGTTTCCTCATTATTATTTTGGCCCGGACGATCACCTCCCCGGTCAAAGAGATTACGGAGCAGGCCACCATTATGGCAGCCGGCGACTTTAACCGTCAGGTGGATGTGCGCAGCAAGGATGAGATCGGGCAACTGGGAATCGCATTCAATCATCTGGCTTCCCATCTGCGCAATGCCCTGGCGGAAAAAGAGGAAGAAAAAGAAAAACTGGAGTCGGTGCTGGCCAATATGAGCGACGGAGTGATAGCCACCGACAGCAAGGGGAATATCATCGTCAAAAACGCGTGGGCGGAAAAGCTCCTGGAATGCCCGGTCAAGATCGGGGACAGCTTCAATCGCGTCCTTCCCTTATCCGAACCGATTCAATTTCCCCTGCGCGAAGAAAAGCAAACTTTTCTCGAACTGAACAGCGACGACCCGGAAGAGCTGACGATCCTGAAAATCACCCTTACCCCTGTCAAATTAAAAGGGGCGCACCAGACGGGGATGGTTGCCGTACTGGAGGATGTAACTGAACAGGAAAAACTGGACCGGCAGCGAAAAGACTTTGTCGCCAACGTTTCCCATGAATTGCGCACTCCCCTGACCACCATCAAAAGCTATCTCGAAGCGCTTGATGACGGGGCAATCAATGAACCGGAGCTGGCGACGCGATTTTTGAAAGTGACCCGGCAGGAAGCAGACAGGATGACCCGCTTGATTCAGGACTTGTTGCAGCTGTCCCGCCTGGACGCGCAAAAATCCAAGTTCGCCAAGAAACCGGTCTCTGTCGAGCTGATGCTCGAGGAAGCGGTTGACCGTTTTTCCTTCCAGTGCAAACAGAAAAATATCTCTCTTACGCTGTATATCCATGAACGGATTCCGCGCGTCTATGCCGATCCGGACAAATTGGATCAAGTGCTGGACAACCTTATCTCCAACGCGGTTAAATACACGCCTGACGGAGGTTCGGTTGCCGTCGTCGCACAAGAAAAAGCGGATGGCATGGTGGAAATCGGGGTGGCCGACACGGGTATCGGCATCCCGAAAAAAGATCTCGGCCGGATTTTTGAACGTTTTTACCGTGTGGACAAGGCCCGCTCCCGCAGCATGGGAGGAACGGGGCTCGGTTTATCAATCGCCCAGCAGATCGTCCACGGTCATCAGGGAGAGATTGAAATCGACAGTGTGTACAAGAAAGGGACGCTGGTATCCTTTACGCTGCCCCCGGTGAGTGGAGGGAACGTTCATGAGTGAAAAATGGATTGAACATGCAAAAACGGCCACCCTGGTCACGCTGGTCACCATCAGCCTGGTGTTGACCGGTTTCCTGTGGTTCAGTTCCCCTGGATACCAGACCAATCCACCCTTTACCAAATATGACCTTACCTATATTTACAGCGGTACGAAATACAATGATCGGGCAGCTCATCAGCTGGCTTCCCCCTATCAGGTGATTGTCCATGCCAACAACAAAATCTCCTGGTTATTGCCGGAAGGAAATACGTATGCCCGTCTGACCCAATTGCTGCAAAAGGCAAGCTTTGACAGCTTCACCACTGTCGCTCCCACCGCGGACATGTGGAAAACCCTGTTCACTCAGGCTCCCGGCGCAGAACTGGTCTTCCCGCGCGATATTTCCGTGCAATATGCGGATGCTTTTTTCGATGCTTCCCTGCTGCAAAAGTATCCGCTCAACGGGCTCGATTCGATCAGCCGCATCTGGTTTTTTTATAACCCGGCATCCAAGGAATCTTTTGTCTGGTTCATCTCGGCGCAGGATCAGCAAATCGTGCAGGCGAAAGTGGATTTGGGGGACAAGCACCTGGAAGATGAAATCGCCAGGAGCAGCATGACCAAATCCCCGCCGCTGACAGCGGTTTTTGCGGACGGCAAAGCCCCGTGGGAGCAAAAGAACCCATCCGGCCATGCGTTTTCCCGATTTTTTTATCTGCCGACCTCTTCGTTGCCGATGAACGAATGGAGCTTTAAACTGACATCGTTCGATATCAATGAGATGAAAAAGTGGCTGATCAAAGATCCGAGCGTCGAGCCGTTCGTCACCAATAAAAATGAAGATCTCTATATGAACAACAATGAGTTTCTCACCTACAACAAAAAAGGAAACTTTATGAGTTACAGCCAGACGCCTGACGACACAGAACCGGGGACTTCCAATCTCTACACCGATCTCGCCCATATCAACAACTTTGTGCAAAGGCATCACGGGTGGACCGGCAACTATCTGCTCGACGATGTGCGGAGCAATGATAACAATCAATATTCATTCCGCTTGCTGGTCAAAGGATATCCGGTTTACTGGTCGGCCAATGTCCCGATCAATCCTGATCAAATCCAATTACAGACCAACAACAACGAAGTGATTAAATATTACCGGTCGGTTTATATCCTGGGGAGCCCCGACCGGCAGAGGACGCTTTCCCTTCCGGGCAAAGCCGAACTTCTGCAAAGTCTTGCCGACAAGAAAATCAGCCTTTCAACCGTCGAGCAAATCTATCCCGGCTATCAGGCGGACGGAATCGCCGGCAAACAAGCTGTACTCAAACCAGTCTGGATTGTCATTACCACTTCAGGCAAACGCATGTTTATCAGTTCTCCATGATGCGGGGAGGATTCCCAAATGGATTGGAGTCGTGCCAAAACCATTTTTATCATCGCTTTTCTCATTCTCGACCTTTTTCTGGGGGCACAGCTCAGCCATACGATGCAGCAACAATCACAATTTGTGGAGGAGAATGATATTTCCGCACAACAGCTACAGCAATTGCTGAAACAGGCCAAAATTAAATTCGCGGTTAAAGCGCCGAGCCCCCCGGAGCAACTGGATACCTACAAGGCAACCATCACGGCGATGGACAACAGCTGGAACCGGGATGAAAAAGGAGGCTATATCAAAGAGTTCCGTAACCCCCTTTCCTATCGTAACCAGCATGAGCTGGAAGGGATTTTGCATAAAGAAATCCCTTTTTTCGGCGAATTTGATTACATGCCGGCCCTGTCCACCCCGTCAAAAAAGCTGGTTTATTTGCAAATGGTGGGAAACCGTCCCATTTATGACGGAAAAATAGAGGTGAACCTTTCCGGTTCCCACCGGATTCACTCCATTCATGTAACCCGGTTTCAACTGGAAAAGGTGCAGGCGGTGCAGCTGGTTCCTTTCAATAATGTGCTCTACCGCTTTGTCACCGGGTGGAACAAGACGGACTTTACGATTAGCAGCGCCACTCTCGGCTATCAGGCCAAGGTTTATCCGGGAACGAGCGAAGATTACTGGTTAATCCCCTGCTGGTGTTTCCGGGTGGGGAACAGCCATCTCCTGGTGAATGCCACCAATCGCGGCGGCGATGAAGATGTGGAAACAGGGCCGGGGATCACAAAATAAAAAACAAAGGAACGAACAAGACGATGAAATTTAGCGTTCTGGCGAGTGGAAGTACAGGAAATGCCCTTTTTATCGAATCGGATAAAACGCGGATTTTGATCGATGCCGGATTGAGCGGCAAACAGCTGGAAGAGCGCATGAAAAAAATCGACATCGATCCGTCGACCATCGAAGCCATTTTTGTCACACACGAGCATATTGACCATGTGCGCGGATTAGGGGTGATGGCCCGGCGCCACCAGATCCCCGTCTATATGAATGAGGCGACGTGGCTGAGCCTTCCCTCAACCGTTGGCGAAATCCCGGAACCGTTGCAGAATGTGCTGGAAACCGGAGCGGCCCTTCAATTTCAGGACCTGACCATCGAGTCGATCCCCATCTCCCACGATGCGGCCGAACCGGTCGGCTACCAGATTCGCCAAGGCCGGGAATGCCTCGCCACCGTGACCGACCTGGGATATGTGAGCAAACGCATTGTCGACCAGGTAAACGGCGCTGACACGCTCATCTGGGAAAGCAATCATGATGTGGAAATGCTGCGCATGGGTTCTTATCCCTGGAATGTAAAGAGAAGGATTTTGAGCGACACCGGCCATTTATCCAATGAAGATGCCGGTGCGGCCCTGACCGAGATTCTGAAGGGCATCGGGGAAAACGTTTATCTGGCGCATTTGAGCCGTGATAATAACATGAGCGAACTGGCCCATCTGACGGTGAAAAACATATTAGAAGAAACGGGGATGAAAGTGGGACGCGATGTCCATCTGTGGCCGACATTTGACGACCGCCCCACTCCTCTCCGCGAAGTGCGCATAAAGGTAAAAGGGTAGCCCCCTGTTCCGGTTCCGGCAAGGGGCTGCCCTTTCCTTTCAGTAAAGCGAATGTTCATCATTTTGGTTTGCACCTGGCTCTGCCTTCACCTCTGCATCAAGTCCCTTGACCAGTTCCGCAAATTCGTTTCTTTCTATCAGTCCTTTACCGATCAATAGTTCCAAAAGGGCCGTCAACAGCAAAGTCTGCTTGTAAAAATCCAGCTTCAGATCGGCCAATTGCGCCCCGAAATTCACTTCGTCACAGCGCTTATGAGGACTTACCGGCTTACCCGCTTTCGCGCGATTTTCTTCCATTTTCTCAACTCCCAAGCAAGCAACCGACGTATAGATATTTTCTACTATCCCCCTCCTTTTTCCTATTTTATGAACTGATTTCCACCTGCAAAATATCAAACTCCGGCAGTCTCACGCGATGATTCCCCCGCTTTGCTGATCGAGAACCCCCTTCCGGTAATTTTTGCAAACAAAAAGCGGCCCCGAGGGAACGCCGGCCAAATGCTCAATTCCAATATGGTTTCAATCAAACGGAGACAAAGCCCGAATGGTTCGAGTTGCAATGAGACACAGACGGGGGGGAAATTTTACCCAGTTTTTCATTGCAGTTTGAATCATCACCTTTTATGATTTCATTGAAAGCGGCCGGTTCTGCCTTTTCAGCAAACATTCAGCCAATCCTCAAGAAATGTTCAGTTCCTTTTAAGCAACCATTCAGCCGATCAGGATATGATGAGATTGTAAGCAAAATCGGCTGAATGCCCTCATCAAATATGAGGAGGGCGGAAAAATCTCCTCATGCCCAAGGTTAAAGACTTTACCAATTCGGGTATATTAAGGATGCAGGAGGGAATGAAATGGGATATTATGACGAATCGGACCACTATCCAAAAAGACGCCTCACCTCCCCGATCTGGACTGCTCTCATTTCAGCAATTATCGGCGGATTGGTCGTCTTGCTCTTAACCCCTTTCTTTATTTCAAGAGGGATTCTCTCTCTTCCGCCCACTTCTTACAACGGTGCAATCTCCGGACCAACCACAACGACGAGCGTCAAAGTGAACTCAGATATTACCAAGGCCGTCCAAAAAGTGGCGCCTGCAGTGGTCTCGGTTATCAACTACAACAGATCGGAAGACTTTTTTAACCCACAGGAAGTGGAGAAAGACACGGGTTCCGGCATCATTTTCCGAAAAGCAAACGGAAAAGCCCTGATCGTCACCAATTACCATGTGATTGCCGGCGGTGACCAGTTCAAAGTCGTCATTTCCGGATCAGACAACAAAAAAGAGGTCAACGCCAAACTGCTTGGCGGCGATCAACTGACCGACCTGGCAGTGTTGGAAATTCCGGACACCTATGTGACGGCTGTTGCCGAATTTGGCAACTCCGATACGCTCAAAGCGGGAGAACCTGCGATCGCGATCGGAAATCCGCTCGACCTCGGGCAATCGGTTACTGTCGGGGTGATCAGCTCTCCCAAACGCTCCATCAGCGTGGATGAAGTCAACACCACCGACGTCATTCAGACAGATGCAGCGATTAACCCCGGTAACAGCGGTGGTGCGCTGGTGAACATCGCCGGACAGGTTATCGGCATCAACCGGCTGAAAATCGCCGAATCAGGGGTGGAAGGGCTTGGATTTGCCATTCCTGTAAACGAAGCTCGCCCCATCATCGAACGGTTGATTCAATACGGACATATCTCCCGTCCATGGCTGGGTGTGGGACTGGTGGATCTTTCCACTTTGCCCGGTTACACCCTGGATCAGTTGAAGTTGCCTGATTCCGTAACGGAGGGAGTGGCCGTTGCCAAAGTGGAACCGGGAAGCCCGGCCGATGAAGCGGGTTTGCAACCACGCGACGTAATTGTAGCGCTTGACGGCAAAGCGGTCAAAGATTCATCCGGACTCCGCTCATATCTCTACCAAAACAAAAACGTCGGCGATAAAGTAACCATTACCTATTACCGTGACGGCCAAAAACAGACAGGGACGCTCGAACTGGGCGAAGCACCGCAAAACATATCACAATAGGGCTCCGTTATCGCGGAGCTTTTTCCATTTCCGTAAAAGTACAAGTTTGCCTGAACTGTCATCCCTGAGTTATCCTGAAAAAAGCACGCACATGATCCTTCCGTTTGTTTTGACTGGATTGTGGATAACTTATGAATAACTTTATATAATCATGGAGTGAAAACATGAACACAGAACACGTTTGGTACGCTTGTAATGAACATATCGACATTATTCTCGATGAAATTGTGGATGATACCTCACTCGCTCCTGAAATGGAACTTTTTCGCGGAGATGACAACGAAGCAAAGTGCGGCTGGTGCGGGAACCGGCCTGCTTACCGTCTTTGGGTAAACCCCGGGGAATAAAAGGAGTTAAAGAATTTCCATGAAAATCGATGTGATAGCCGTTGGCAAACTAAAGGAAAAATATCTGCAACAGGCATGTGCTGAGTATCTGAAGCGGCTGAAGCCCTATGCGAAAGTGGAAGTGATCGAAGTAGCGGAAGAAAAGGCTTCCGATCCCGTCCATAAAACGGAAATGGAACAGATCGTCGCCAAAGAAGGGGAGCGGATCATGCGCCATCTCTCTCCGGACGCATACACGATCGCACTGGAAATTGAAGGCGAATCACTCTCTTCCCCAGCTTTTGCAAAGAAGCTCGACAAGCTGGCTACCTACGGAAAAAGCCATCTTCATTTCATCATCGGCGGTTCTTACGGTTTATCGCCACAAGTGACTGCATCCGCCGATCTGTCCTTATCCTTTTCATCCATGACCTTTCCCCATCAACTGATCCGCCTCTTTCTGCTGGAACAAATCTACCGGGCATTCAAGATCAATCGGGGAGAAACGTACCACAAGTGAACGGGACCTGTTAAAACGGCATAAAAAAGCACCGGCTGATGCAAAAAGGCCGGTGCTTTTTTATGAGTCAGAAGTTCTTTACGCATAGACAGGGCGAACCTGGATCGTTTGATCACGGTCCGGCCCTACCGAGAAAATCGCAATCGGAATACCTGTCAGTTGGGAAATCCGTTCTACATAGCGCTTGGTTTCTTCCGGAAGATCACTGTAGCTGCGAACCCCGGTAATATCCGTTTTCCATCCCGGAAGCTCCTCATAAATCGGTTTGCATTTTTTCAACAGGTTCAAATTGGCCGGATAATTTTCAATCCGCTTCCCTTCGCATTCATAAGCGACGCAGATTTTTACCGTATCCAGTCCGGTCAACACATCGAGCGAATTCAGGGAGAGACCAGTGATACCGCTTACCCGGCGGGCATGGCGCACCACGACGGAATCAAACCAGCCCACGCGTCGCGGCCGCCCGGTCGTCGTTCCGTACTCACGCCCAACCTCGCGAATTTGCTCCCCGATCTCGTTGAACAGTTCGGTCGGGAACGGGCCATCTCCCACCCGGGTGGTATAAGCTTTGGCCACGCCGATCACCTGGTGGATTTTCGTCGGGCCGACACCTGAACCGATGCAAACGCCTCCGGCTACCGGATTGGAAGAAGTCACAAAAGGATAGGTTCCTTGGTCGATATCCAGCATCACCCCTTGCGCTCCTTCAAACAGCACGCGTTTCCCCTGGTCAATCGCGTCATTTAAGACGACGGACGTGTCGGTCACATAGGGGCGGATTCGCTCGGCACAAGCGAGATACGTTTCATATACTTCTTCAAATTTGCACCCTTCGGTCTCGTACAGGCGATCCAAAATGCGGTTTTTCTCTTCAAGGTTCCGGGTCAGCTTTTCCTTGAATACTTCCGGATCAAGCAAGTCGCTGATGCGAATTCCTACCCGTGCAGCCTTGTCCATATAAGCCGGTCCGATTCCTTTCCCCGTCGTTCCGATCTTTCCGGCTCCCTTGCTTTTTTCCTCAGCCAAATCCAATTTAATGTGATAGGGCATGATCACATGGGCGCGGTCGGAAATGCGGAGATTGTCCGCCTTTACGCCATGCTCTTCCAAGTAATCGAGCTCTTTTACCAGCGCCACCGGATTGATGACCATCCCATTGCCCAAAACACAGATCTTCTCTTTGTAGAAAATACCTGAGGGAATCATGTGCAGTTTGTATCGGGTTCCCCCAAACACGATGGTATGGCCGGCATTGTTTCCACCTTGGTAACGAGCAACCGCTTCTGCTTTTTCCGCCAGAAAATCAGTGATTTTTCCTTTGCCTTCATCTCCCCACTGGGTTCCTACCACTACGACCGTGGACATGATTCGTTCCTCCTAATAAGGATTAAAAACAATTCCCGAACATTTTTCACTCAACGAACTCATTTTAACAATTAAATACACATAAGTCAACGAAATACACGAACGTTATATTGACTTTCCGGCTTAATTATTCGACAAATTCCTTTTGCCGCAACTCAAGACTCAAAAATTTGTTGTAGTTCTTCAGAAAGAGCAGTTCCACTTTTCCTACCGGGCCGTTCCGCTGTTTCCCGATAATGAGTTCGGCAATATTTTTTTTCTCCGATTCCTCATTATAATAATCATCCCGGTATAAAAAGGCCACGACGTCAGCATCTTGTTCAATCGAACCCGATTCCCTGAGATCGGACAGCATCGGCCGCTTATCCTGTCTCTGTTCCACCGCACGGGACAACTGCGACAAGGCGATGACCGGCACATCAAATTCACGGGCGATCAGTTTCAGCGAGCGGGAGATCTCGGAGATTTCCTGCTGGCGGCTCTCCCCTCCCCGGCCCGTGATCAGCTGCAAGTAGTCGATCACGACCAGTCCCAGCCCGTGTTCGGCCTGCAGCCGGCGAAGCTTGGCCCGGATATCGTAAACGGTAAGACCGGGAGTGTCATCGATAAAGATCGGGGCTTCACTGAGCGTACTCATCGCCATTGTCAGCTTTTCCCAATCTTCTTCACTCAGATTCCCCGAGCGAAATCCTTGGGCATCAATGTTTCCCTCCGCTGCCAGCATCCGCATCACCAATTGGGAAGCGGACATCTCCAGACTGAAAAGAGCCACTGTTTTTCCCGCACGCACCCCGACATTCTGCGCCAGGTTCAGAGCAAATGCGGTTTTCCCCATGCTGGGCCGGGCCGCCAGTATGATTAGCTCCGAGCCCTTCAATCCGGAAGTCATGCGATCCAAATCGACAAAACCGGTGGGGGTTCCGCTGATTCCGCTTTTATTGAAATGCTGTGCCTCAATCTGCTCATAGGATTCCATCAAAACATCATGGATGGGGATAAAGCCGCTTCCCCGAACCCGACGTCCGGCGATCTCCAGAATCCGTTTTTCCGCCTCATTCAATATCTCGTTGACATCCCCGTTGCCGGAATATCCGGTCGCGGCGATTTGCGTTGCCGTGCGAATCAAACGCCGCAAAATCGCTTTTTCCTCAACGATTTTGGCATAATACTCCGCATTGGCCGCGGTGGGAACGACACCCGCCAGTTCGTTCAGGTAGGGCACGCCCCCCACTTCCTCCAACAGCTTGCGGTCACTCAGTTCAGCAGTCAAGGTCACCAGATCGACCGGTTCCCCTTTTTCAGCCAATTCATTCATCACTTGGAACAGACGTTGATGTGCTTGGCGATAAAAATCCTCGGGGCGCAATCGCTCATTGACCGAAATCAAAACCGACGGTTCGATGAGGATCGCACCGAGGACCGCTTGCTCCGCCTCATGATTATACGGGGGAAGACGGTCAGCAAACAGATCACTCACAGGTTATCCCTCCCATCGCCATAAAAAAGCACTCCATTCCAAGTGGAGTGCCATGAGCTTACTCTTCAACCACTTGCACCGAAAGTTCTGCCGTCACTTCAGGATGGAGTTTGACCGGCACTTTTGTCACGCCGAGGGTACGAATCGGTTCATCCAGCTGAATTTTCTTTTTGTCCACATCCAGTTGAAACTGCTTTTTGAGTGCCTGGCTGATTTGCTTGGAAGTGATGGAACCGAAAATTCGTCCGCCCTCGCCGGTTTTGGTCGTTAACTTGACTGTCAGCCCGCTCAGCTTTTCCCCCAGACGCTTCGCTTCGATCCGCTCTTCTTCTTTCCGTTTTTCCTCACGCCGTTTTTGGTCTTTCAGCGAATTGAGATTTCCTTCCGTCGCCATCACTGCCAGCTTGCGGGGAATGAGATAATTGCGGGCATAACCCTCGGCCACTTCTTTGACTTCCCCTTTTTTTCCGGTTCCTTTCACATCTTTGAGCAAAATCACTTTCATCGTTTCTGCCCCCCACTTTCAACTGTTTCTTTTAATGTGTCAACCAAACGTGCTTTCGCCTCTTCCAGCGACAGATTCTTCAATTGACAGGCGGCATTGGTCAGATGCCCTCCGCCTCCCAACGCTTCCATCACCAGCTGTACATTGATTTCCCCCTGCGAACGCGCGCTGATCGAGACCAAACCGTCTTCACGTCTCCCGATGACAAACGAGGCGCGAACCCCGCGCATATTGAGCAGGGTATCGGCTGCCTGGGCAATCAGCAATTGATCATATTCTTCTTCCTCATCTCCAACAGCAACGGCAATCCCACCGTCCAAAACTTCAGCCTTCCGGATGATCTCCGCCCGTTTCACATACTGGGATAAATCCTCTTTCAACAGGGATTGCACCATCATCAGGTCAGCCCCGTGTCTGCGCAAGAAAGAAGCCGCCTCAAAAGTGCGGGAACCGGCGCGAAAGGCAAAGTTTTTAGTATCAACGACAATGCCCGCCAACAGGGCTGTCGCCTCCAGCGTATCCATCGCCAGGCGACCATCCTGATATTGCAATAATTCCGTGACCAGTTCACTCGTGGAAGATGCATAAGGCTCAAGATAGACAAGGACGGGGTCTTTGACAAAGTCTTCTCCGCGGCGATGGTGATCGATAATCACAATGCGCTTGGCGCGCTCCACCAGCTTCGGTTCCATCACCAGCGACGGCTTGTGCGTGTCGACCAAAATCAACAGGGTATCGGGATCCTCAACCCAGGCGAGCGCTTTTTCCGGATGAATGAGATATTCACCCAGATAATCATGCTGCCTGATCGCGGTTAACAGACGCTCAATCGAAGAGCTCTCCTCGTCGAGGACAATGTAAGCTTCACAATCATTAATCTGTGCAAATTTCAAGACGCCGATCGCCGCACCCAGCGCGTCCATATCCGGTTGGGTGTGCCCCATCACGACGACGCGCTTGCTGTCCCGCAGCAAATTGCTCATCGCATGCGAAATGACGCGAGCGCGCACCCGCGTCCGTTTTTCAACGGCATTCGTCTTGCCCCCAAAGAAGACGATTTTCTCCCCTTCCTGGACAGCCGCCTGGTCTCCACCACGGGCCAGGGCAACATCAAGAGCGGCTGCGGCATTCTGCGCCCGCTCCACCATGCTTTTTCCGACGCTGGCCACACCGATGCTGAGCGTGATCGGAATCTTGTATTGCCTCGTCATCTCCCTGACGACATCCAGTATATCGAAACGCGTTTTCATCAATCGCTGTAACGACCGGTGGTGCGTGACAAAAAACATCTTGTCCGTATCAATTCGTTTGAGGGAAATATCGTATTCCAATGCCCACTTCGAGATCGCTCCAGACACGTTCGACAACAACAAGGTGCTCTCCTGATCGGACAACCCCTGGCCTGATTCGTCAAAGTTGTCCAAGTGGATCAAACCCAATACAGTTTGTTCATCGCGCAACTGCTGTTTCAGCGATTCCAGGCTGGTGATGTCACGGAAAAAGAAGAGACGCTCTTCTTCTTCATGGATCACTTGGTAAACCTTATCCCCGAGTTGGATCAGAAACGTCTGATCATCCTCCTCTTTCGACCGTTTCAGTTCGGGGAAGATCTCTTCCAGACTCTCCCCCACCAAACGTTCCCGATTCACCATCCGAGGGACAAAAGGGTTGTGCCATTCTATCTGTCCGTCCCTGCCATAAAGGAGTACACCGATCGGCATCTGGTTCATCGCCGCCTGCCCCGCGTTTTTCACACGATTGGACAGCGTTAAGACATATTCGGAAAAGTCCTTGCGAAAAGCGCGTTCCGCCTTGTATAAAACCAGGGCCAGCACGGCGAAAAACACAAGGCCCATAATCCCGTAGATCCAGCGATAGGTGGAAAGCAGAGCAACTAAAATCAAACTGAAACACATGGCAAAAACCATGTGATATCCGTGCCATCGTTGTATAATAAATTTCGGCATATTCGATCCCCTCAAACTAATCCTGCAAAGGCAAATTACAGTCGCATCCAACTTTTATTTTACCCTAGTTCATTTTAAGAGCAACTCCCGCTCCCAAAACAATCTCTTCCATCTCAAATCCCCCACCGCTTGTCATTTGGATAATTTTTGACGCAGCAATGTCGCCGCATCAATCATGCCCAAAAACTGGATCAACAGCGAAATTGGCGTAATGATTGAGACTGGAACCAAAAGGATCAGCCATCCTCCGCTTTTTCCCTTGCGGTGCAACAGAAAATGAATAAATCCAAATCCCTGGATCAGGAACAGCTCATGCAAAATGGTCAAAACGCTGATCCCCCCGTGTAATCCAACCACGGAAGGAAAGAAGTATAAAGCAACAAGGGTTAATAAGTAAAAATAGAAAAACACCTTCGGTAACCGCCACTCATGAAAAGCAGGCAACGTTTTTCTCTGAAATCCCTGACGCGACAACCAGCTTCTGGCGGTATAAAAGGTGATGAGAGCCATAAGACCGATAAGGTTAAAAAACACAGGCGGGACCATGGTTCCATTCGATAAGGCCTCCACCGCCTGTGCCCCTGCTCCCGATTCCTGCAATATCTCTTCCATACGAAGCGATTCTGTCTGCCAAATCGCCTTTACCCAATCGAACAGATGAAATGATTCTCCCACATACAAAAATCCCCAGGAACCAACAGCCCCAGATGCAACCCCGCTCAACACCACATCGGCTCCTGTCGTTGCCGAATGGCGATAGCAATACCCCATGATGCTTCCCATAAACCATGCGAATAAGGCGAGCAGAGCGGAGATTGCGGGGAAAAAGACAAACGCCACGCCCAAGGGGATGAGCGAAATGATCAGCGCTGCCGAAGGCCTTTTCACGCTTAGCAAAAGAAACGGCAGCGGGAGAAGCCAAAAGGTGATCATGGGAATGAAGGAAATACTGAGCGAGGCGAGCAATAAGAGAAAAAGCCCTGACATAAGAAGGCCGTCCTTTATGATCCCTTTCAGATCCTGCGGCAAATTGAATGTCACCTCTTGTTTAAATAATCATCAAGAGAGGACAAATCGCCATACCACTCTTCCAACTGGTGGCCTTCCCTGGCGTGTTCACGCAGCTTCTGCGAAACCGCTTGATCAAGTTCCCGAAAAGAAAATCCCATTCTTCTCGCCAACACGTACACGGAAATAGCCAAACTGGATAAACTATCTATGATCATGTGCTGATTGGCATAATGAATCCCCTTAAAAAGGGTGGCAATCTGGTCCAAAACCTCGGTTTTCAACCAATCAATCACTTTTATGCTTTTGGCGAATTGCACTCCCCGTTCAGGCCGGCTCATATGGTTGCACTCCTCCAAAATACTGCAAGTTTAGGAGAAATTTCCACATAAAAGAGCCGATTTCCTGCTTATTATACAAAAACAGGGGCATCAATCTCACCCCTGTTTTTGCGATCAATCATTGGTGTATGGCAACAGAGCCATTTGACGAGCCCGTTTGATGGCACGGGTCAACTGGCGTTGGTATTTGGAGCTGGTTCCCGTTACACGGCGCGGCAGAATTTTACCACGCTCGCTGATAAACTTGCGCAGCAAGTCTACATCTTTGTAATCGATGTAATCGATTTTATTGACGGTAAAGTAGCAGACTTTGCGGCGTTTGTTTCCGCGGCGACGAGCCATTCTCTTTTCCCCCTTCCTGTTTGCGATTCAGACGTTCAGATTAGAAAGGCAGATCATCATCAGAGATATCAATCGGTTGTCCGTCATCAGCAAAGGGGTCATCCATCGGCTTGTTTCCTTTGTTGTAAGTGCTTCCCCCGCCAAAGGAGCTTCCACCAAAGCCCGGAGCAGAGGATTCACTGCGGTTTTTCGGCTCAAGAAAGCGAACATCATCGGCCACGACATCTGTCGTATAGACCGTACGCCCTTCCTGATTCTCGTATTTCCCGGTCTGCAGACGGCCGTCCACACCGACCAGAGAACCTTTTCTGAGGTAGTTGGCGCAGTTTTCGGCCAGTCCCCGCCAAGTGACGATATTGATAAAATCCGCTTCGCGTTCTCCGTTTTGATTCGTGTAGTTGCGGTTAACCGCAATGCTGAATCTCGCTACGGCCACACCGCTCGACGTATACCGAAGCTCCGGATCACGCGTCAGCCGTCCTACCAGGATGACCCGATTTATCATGGATAACCTCTCCCCTTTGCATGATCAACCTTCATTTATCGAATAAACAGGCGATTATTTTTCATCGATGTTAATGATCATATGACGCATGAAGTTATCATTGATGCGAACCACATGATCAAGTTCTTTCACAACATCGGCAGACGCACGGAATGTATAAACCGTGTAGATCCCTTCACGGTAGGAATCGATCTCGTAAGCGAGACGGCGTTTACCCATGTCATCCGCGTTGATGATTTCCCCGCCGTGTTGCGCGATGGTTGCTTGCACTTTTTCGCGGCACGCTTTCACGGTTTCTTCATCAACGTCAGGACGAACGATGAACATGATTTCATAGTTGTGAGTCATCTTCCACACCTCCTTCTGGACTGTACGGCCCTGCCTGTCGCAGAGCAAGGAGAACATGAATTCTCTCTACATGTACGATTATACATTTTAGCAAACAGCCCGGAATAAATCAATGTTTGAATCGGATTTGCTCTCTAAAAATCGTGCCGACGGCGGGAAGGGATTTTGATTGTCTCCCGCTTACACATTGAATCGGAACGTCATAATATCCCCGTCCCGGACCACATACTCTTTTCCCTCTAAACGCAATAACCCTTTTTCCCGTGCCGCCGCGAGGGAACCGGCATTCAGCAAGTCCTCGTAACCGATCACTTCCGCCCGGATAAACCCTCGTTCAAAGTCGGAATGAATCACTCCGGCCGCTTGCGGGGCTTTTGTGCCCTGGCGAATCGTCCAGGCCCGGACTTCTTTTTCGCCCGCGGTAAAATATGTGATCAGGCCGAGCAAACGGTAAGCGGCTGCTATCAAGCGATCCAGCCCTGAGGAGGAGAGACCCAATTCCTCAAGAAACATGGCCCGTTCTTCCCCTTCAAGTTCGGCGATTTCCGCTTCCACTTGCGCACTGATCGGCACCACTTCGGCTCCTTCCTCCGCAGCAATCCGTTTGACGATCTGAACATACGGATTGGCTTCCGGATTGGCCAGGTCTCCCTCATTGACATTGGCGGCATAGAGAACATTTTTGAGCGTAAGCAGATTTAAACTCTTGATCAGTTTCCTTTCATCCGGATCCAGGCTAACGGTACGGGCCGGTTTCCCTTCGGCCAGCGCTTGCTGCAAACGGGTTAAAATCCCGTGTTCGGCAATCGCCGCTTTATCCCCGCTCTTTTTCTGGCGGGCCACCCGATCAAGCCGCTTTTCCACTGTTTCCAAATCTGCCAGCACCAGCTCGAGGTTAATTGTTTCGATATCGCTGGCCGGATCAACCTTTCCGGCTACGTGCGTAATATTTTCATCTTCAAAACAGCGCACGACATGAATAATCGCATCCACTTCACGGATGTGGGACAGAAATTTGTTTCCCAACCCTTCTCCGCGGCTCGCTCCTTTGACCAGTCCGGCAATATCCACAAATTGAAATGATGTGGGAACAATCCGCTGCGGATTGACGATTTGCGCCAGTTTCATCAAACGTTCATCCGGCACGTCAACCACCCCGACATTGGGGTCAATCGTACAAAAAGGGTAATTGGCCGATTCGGCCCCCGCTTGGGTAATTGCATTAAATAATGTTGATTTTCCTACATTGGGCAAGCCCACGATCCCAGTTGCTAACGCCACTTTTTGCGTTCCTCCTCCATCGTGATCCAATTCCGAATCCCATAATCAAACCCTTGTTCATTATAGCGGAAACCACGATTTCCTTCCATGCATCCCGCCGCCTTCTTTTCCATTCGGCGGTGACCATGTTGATCTCCGCCGGAGGCTTACTCTCGTTCAGCTCGTTCTTGTGCGGCAGAAACCAGAATGCGCTTCAATCGCTTTTCAAAACGGGAACGGGGCAAAAGGACACTGTGCTCACATCCGGTGCATTTCATGCGGATATCTGCACCCATGCGGATGATTTTCCAGGCATTGGTTCCACACGGGTGCGGTTTTTTCATCTCGACAATATCCCCGAGTCCAAATTCCTTTTTTTGCAAATGCGATCCCTCTCTCCTTTTTGATTGCTAACATTATAGAAACTGGCCTGCGCCAATTCAACCATTTTACTCATTCAGGCAGCAGATTCATTATCCGCCCCCGCTGCCGGCATCTCCAATGATGACAACCCGTTTAAGCGGCTCGGGAATGTATTTCCACACCGCCTTTTTTGTTTCAGCAGGGTGTGAGAAAGCCTCGATTCTTTCTTCAGCCGTTTTCATGGACAAATGTATATTTTTCCGAATACAGCCGTATACTATGAAAGAGTTTTTTGCGGAGGTCAAGAATAAATGAGAGAAATTCCGTCCATTCGGAAGCGGTCTCTGTCTCCTCTCCCATTTCGGGTTGAATATACTGATCCCGCGGCAGACCAGAGGTTCTCAACTCAGTTGGCACTAGCTCTTCACCGGTTTCTGCCCAGCCCGGAAATCGTTTGTGTCTGTATCGGGACGGACCGCTCTACCGGTGATGCCCTCGGACCTTTGGTCGGTACACTCCTCAAACAAAAAATGCCGGGTTCACTCACGGTTTACGGGACATTGGACGAGCCTGTCCATGCGCTCAACCTCGAACAAACCGTGCAAATGCTGCATCAGGAACATCGTACGGCTACTGTTCTGGCCATCGATGCCTGCCTGGGTCAATTGAAAAGCGTCGGACAGATTCAGTTAGGATTGGGGCCGGTCAAACCCGGGGCAGGAGTGCACAAAGAGTTGCCGGAAGTTGGCCAGATCCATATTACAGGAATTGTGAACGTGGCCGGATTTATGGAATATTTCGTTTTACAAAATACCCGCCTGAGCTTGGTCATGAAAATGGCCGAAATTATTTCCAACTCGATCGTCAGGGCGGTAAACCAAACCTCGCTCTCACTTGCATGAGAGCCTCTTTTTTCTTTCAGTCCGTTTCGCGAAAAAAGCCAAAAGATCTTCTCCGATCAACCGTCCGGGAGCGGATGGCCATTGGTTTGACTCCTCTCGCCTCCGAATTTCATCCTCCCGAAATAAATCAGTCACTCGTATTTAAAAGCGGCGGCGATTTCCCGAACCGCATCGATCACGGCTGTGATCTGCTCTTTTGTATTGAAATATCCGGGACTGACCCGAACAGCTCCATGCTCCGTCTTCAGACTTCGGTGTTTCAGCGCAGCGCAATGAAATCCGGCACGTACTGCTATCTGATAATGCTGGTCGAGGATCGTCGCCACCTCAATTCCATCCGCATTTTCCATAGTAAATGAAACAATCGGCAATGCGGGTGCAGCGGAAGTCAGAACCGTGACACCTTCAATCGCTTGCAATCCTTCCCACAGCTGACGGGTCAACTCCTGTTCATGCCGGTAAATCTCTCTCAATCCTGTTTTCATAATAAAATCGATTCCTGCCCCAAGCCCGGCAATCCCGGGGGTATTGGGAGTTCCGCTCTCATATCCGTAAGGACGTTCCAACGGCTGCTCCACTTCTTCCGATCGATTTCCCGTCCCGCCCTGAAGCAGGGGTTGCAAGGGAACATCCGGTTTTACGTAAAGCCCGCCCGTTCCCTGCGGGCCAAACAAGCTTTTATGTCCGGGAAAAGCAAGCAGGTCGATCGGCATTTCATCCAAATGAAAAGAGAGTAATCCCGCCGTTTGCGCCGCATCAACCAAATAGAGAATGCCATGCTTTTTCGCCATCTCGCCCAGCTCCGCAATCGGTAAAACTTCCCCTGTCACATTGGAGCCGTGAATCGTAATCAGCATCCGTGTTTCCTTGCGAATTTGCTCCTCCAGCAAAGAGGTCCAGTCTGCGCGTTCATCCTTTCCGTCCACAACCGTAACCTCAACCTTTGCTTCTTTTTCCAGCCAATAGACGGGGCGTGCCACCGCATTATGCTCCCATGCCGTGATGATCACATGATCTCCCGGCTTTAAGATGCCCTTAATGGCCATATTCAGAGCATGGGTCGTATTCTGGCAAAAGAGCAGATGATTCGGATCCCGCACCCCAAACAGCCGGGCAAGTTTCTCCCTAGTCTCTTCAATCGTTTGCGCTGCTTTTACCGCCAGCTGGTGGCCTCCCCTCCCCGGATTGGCACCAAACTCATCGATGGCCTTTTTAACAGCATCAGAAACCCCTGGAGGTTTGGGCCATGTGGAAGCAGCATTATCAAGATAAATCAATGTCGGATTCCTCCTTTTCACGATGATGAAAAGTTTAAGATAAAATCATCTCCGGTCAAGTAAAAGACAGAAGGGTCCCTTCAAGGACCCGGTTAAACTCGTATTCATCAATGAAGCCGCTCACTGCCTGCGCCGCCTACCTTCCTCCGACCACTCTTTCTTGATTTAACAATTCAATCAGCCGTTCCAACTCCCGATCGGAATAATACTCGATCTCGATTTTCCCTTTTTTCCGCCCGTGCTTGATGCGAACCGGCGTACTGAAAACTTGCTGCAACAGATCTTCATAGTGTTTAATCTGCGGGTCCAATTTTTCTTTGCTCTTTTTCCGTTCTTTCTTGGGCATTGTCTGATTGAGCTGTTGCACCCATTCCTCCAGCTGGCGTACACTTGGCTTTTCTTTTTTCACCTTCTCCGCCAGCTTGATGAGCAAATCCGCATCTTTTACGCCCAGAAGCGCCCGGGCATGTCCCATTGACAATGTTCCACGTGAAACATCATCTTGAACTTGCGGCGGCAATTGCAGCAAACGCAAAAAATTGGCGACATGGGGACGGCTTTTTCCCACTCGTTCTGCCAATTCTTCCTGGGTAACCGACAAATGCTTCATCAATTTCTGATAGGCGTGGGCCACTTCCATCGGATTGAGATCTTCCCGTTGCAAATTCTCAACAAGCGCAATCTCCATCATCTGATCGTCTGTAAACTCACGAACGACCACCGGAACTTTCGTCAGCCCGGCCGCTTTGGCAGCGCGAAAACGGCGCTCTCCTGCGACAATTTCATAGCCGCGAATGCTTTTTCTCACAACCAATGGTTGGACTATTCCATGCTGTTTAATCGATTCGGTCAATTCCTGCAGCAGTTCATCATCAAAATGTTTGCGCGGCTGATAGGGATTCGGGCGCAAATCCGTTATTTCCGCCTCGTGAACATGATCCTCCTCTGTCGTCACATCCACTTGAAACAAAGCGCCAAGCCCTCGTCCGAGGCCTTTGTTACTCATTTTGCATCACCACTTCTTTCGCCAGTTCGTTATAGCATAAAGCACCACGCGATTTCGGATCATATGTGATGATCGGCTTCCCGTGGCTTGGTGCCTCACTGAGCCGAACGTTTCGCGGGATCACTGTCCGGTAAACCTTTTGCTGAAAGTACTTTTTCACTTCGTCCATCACCTGAACGGACAAATTGGTTCTGCTATCGAACATGGTCAGCACAACGCCTTCCACTCCCAGGTTTTTGTTTAAGTGTTTTTGCACAATGCGAATCGTATTCAACAGCTGTCCCAATCCTTCCAGAGCATAAAACTCACACTGAATCGGAATGAGGACAGATTCGGCTGCGGTTAACGCATTTAATGTAATAATCCCCAGTGATGGAGGACAATCGATAAAAATATAATCAAAATCCTGTTTCACTGATTGCAATGCCCGTTTCAGCCGCAGTTCCCGTGAGATGGCCTGCGATAATTCAATTTCAACCCCCGCCAGTTGAATAGTCGCCGGAATCACATAGAGATTTTCGACGATCGATGGAATCAGCACTTCCTCGACCGGTGCCTCGTTCATCAAAACATCATAGACACAGCGTTCGACATCGCCCTTATTGATGCCAAGTCCACTGGTCGTATTTCCCTGCGGATCAATATCAACAATTAAAACCCGTTTTCCGAGAGAGGCGATGCCGGCAGACAAATTGATCGACGTCGTCGTTTTTCCGACGCCCCCTTTCTGATTCGCAATCGCAATCACTTTTCCCATTTTTCCACCTCTTTTCCTTTAACCAGACCCCAAACCGCTCTTGCATTCCATCTCCGAGGCGACATCGGAACTGCGGCCTCTTCCTTTTCTGAAAGTTTTTGCAGTCGAGGGCGCAGGGTTCCCCCCCTGACCTTCCCGCGTTTCAAATGGTCATCAGCGAAGCACCAATCCCCTCCTGGTTTTGTCCCATCCAAATCCCGGGGGTGGTGTTTGACAAATGATGCCCTTTTCCCGAACGGATTCATTCAGACACCTGACTCAACAAGAAGAAAAAGATCCGCTGAACGGCTCCTCCCCTTCTCCCGAAACAAGCAGGGAGCAGCGCAAAAATAAAGAAAAAGAGGCGTTTTTGCCTCAATATTACATTTCGATCCTTTCTTTATTTTAATGAACGTTTTTCTCCAACGGAAGGAAAAAATCAGACAAGTGAACCAAATTATTTGGGAATACGGATGACAAGTTCCACATAATCCTGATGATCCTTCTCATCAGTCAACACATCCATCCCCGTCTGCTTTACCATATCGATCGATTGGCGAATGGTATTGATGGCAATCCGGAAATCGCGAGAGACGGACTTTCGTTTCCCTTTCTTTTTCGGTGCGGCCGGCTCCTTCTCCAGCAACCGCCGAACCCGTTCCTCGGTCTGTTTCACATTTAAGTCCCGTTCCAAAATCTCTTTCAGCACTTCCAATTGCCGGCTCGGTTCTTTCAAGGCCAACAGGGAGCGGGCATGCCGTTCGGTTATGGTCCGTTTCAGCAATTCCTCCTGAACGGCTTGGGGAAGTTGCAACAAGCGCAACTTGTTCGCAATCGTGGACTGTCCTTTGCCGAGGCGTTGCGCCAGGCTCTCCTGCGTCAATTGGTGCAGCTCAATCAGTTTTTGATAGGCATGAGCCTCTTCAATCGCAGTCAACCCTTCCCGCTGAAGATTTTCAATCAGTGCGGCAGAAGCCGCCTGGCTGTCGGACATATCCCGGATCACTGCGGGCACGGTCGTCATCCCCAACTTTTTAACCGCCCGCAGCCGCCTTTCTCCCGCAATCAATTCATATCCCTGACCCTTGCGGCGAACGACAATCGGCTGAATCACACCATGGACACGAATCGTTTGACAGAGCTCATCTATCCGTTCTTCGTGAAACAATGTGCGAGGCTGATAAGGGCTAGGGACAATTGCCTCCACAGAAATTTGTTTAATCTGGTCGGTTTCCTTCTCAACCAGACCAAACAGTCGCGAAAACGACTCTTTCATCAACACAGCCACCACCTTAGTCTGGAAACCTATTTCAAAACGGGCGTAAATGGATGGCGTAAAACGATGGACGCACGTATTTTCCAGGATTCAAAGACCCAACCTTACCGCCGATGATTTGAATTCCGCACCTTTCTGACGCCGGGCCACTTATTATTACCATTTCGCTGCCGATTACCATCTACCTCCTAATCTCCTGATCAAGATCGAAAATCAAGATATGAACTGTCATCGTTTTGTAAGAATATGCCCATCCGGCTCCCGTTCCTGCATTTGGACTGATCCGCACAACAGAGTTCTTTGTTCCACGTGGAACATTAACCATTCATCTGCGTTCCCCGGCTGAAACGCGTCAAATTTTCGAGGATTGTCACAGACCGGAAACTCGGCAGTTTAAGGGGGATCGCGCCCGGTCTGCAAATACTTTCACAGCCCAAACTCCTTCTCTGATCCGAAAATCGACGATATTTGAAGAACTTTGTCGTTATTGGTCATTCTATGTTGACCCTTGGGCTTCACAATTGATAGAATCGTGGGAAGAAGGGGATTTCATTCACTTGAGGAGGATATCTGAAAAATGAGTGCACCTGTATACATAGGGAATGACCAGGGTTATTACGGAACAAAAGTGGTTACCCGTGCCAACGGAAAGTTTTATAAAATGTTTATCCGTAACATGGTCGTACCAAACCGTGTCGGTGAAATCACTTATAATAATGACCCTCACAATATTATGTACCGCGAGCGCGAAGGGGATCGCGAATGGTTCTGCGGCAAGCTGGCCATCGAGCAAGCCGGCGATGACGAATTGTTCGACTCCCACAAGCGTCGTCTGTTCAGCCCAACCTGGTTCCGTGAACAAGAATATCTGATCATGTTCCGCGTCAGCACCGGCCTCATGCTGCAAGGAAGCACCGAACCGGTTGTATCCGTCGCATTGCCAACCGACAGCTACATCGACTACAAAGATGAGTTGAAACGCCGTCTGGTGGGCAAACACAGTTTTGAAGTGAAACAAGGAAACCTCCCCTGGCGCAAAATCGAATTTGAAATTAAGCGGGAAAATCTCTTCGTAATCAGCCAGCCGATGGCCACCTTGTTCCATATCGCCCTCGACCGTGAAGGCAAACTGTTAAACGAAGATTTGTTCATTCAAAAAGTAAGCATCAACGACCTTGGCTTTGGCACATCCGATATCGAAACATTGCACGGAGAAACGATCATTAAACGCCAAAGCTTCACGTCGCGTCACGCGATGCTGAATGTTTATCACACCCTGGCAAAACGCCTGCTCGATTTTACACGCAATGCAGACCCGGACGGTCACGGGAAGGAATATCCGATCTGGAGCCTGCCGCGCATTGTTCGTTCAGGTGAAATCAGCTTCAAAGGAAAAACGCACGACGTCAGCCCCATCGTCCAGGAATGCATCAGGGAAGTCGGGGAAGCTTTGGTGGAAGAAGTTTGGAACCGGCTCGACTACGGCGATGACATTACCTATATCATCCTGACCGGCGGTGCTTCGATTCCGTTTAAACCTTTCTACCGCGAACGCTTCGGCGACAAGCTCATCTTTGCTGAAGATTATGGCATTGAAGCACAATTTGCCAATGGTTTCGGACTTTGCAAGTTCGCCCAATCCAAAGCGCGAACCGTTCCGACTAAAGAAATGCTTGAAGCAGCTGCTTCGATTCAACAAGAATTCTCCGTCCCAGATGCCCTGGGTGAAAGCAAAAAAGAGGCGAAAGCGAAAAAGTAATCCCTGTTCCCCCCATGGGTGACCCTGGGGGGCTCACTTCTTATCAACCATTTGGGAAAAATTTTGACAAATGAGTGCTGTGCCCCTTCCAATGCAAATGGAACAACAGGCACAGCCGGAGTCAGCAAAAGGAGGGGGAGTGTATGTCACAGTTTGAATCCCGGTATGATTGTATTGTGATCGGTACGGGAAAATCAGGCCAGGCATCAGTCGAAGCCTTGAAGGAAAAGGGGTTGAACCCCCTTTATATTCATTTGACAGCAGAGATGCTGACGACGATGGTCAGCCAGCAAATAGGCCAGCAAACCAGTCCGGACGGCGATTCCTCCTCACAGACCGGCAGCTTTATGCACGCGAATGCGGACGGATGCATTTATTCCCAAAAGCAGACTTTGCAAACGCCTTTTGGTGAAACGACCACTTATACGTTCCAAGTGCAGCAACCCGCCTTAGGAGAATCGGTACAGGAGAGCAAAACCTCCACCCCTGAACCTTTCTCCCCGATCGGTTCACTGTCCGACGGAGAAGATCCGGAAGTGCTGGAAGCACAACAGGTGGAGTATGTATCCCCTTACCCGTTTCTTAATGAACGATCCCGGAGAAAAAAAGCATTCAGACGCCACAAAAACAGATTCTCTTTTCAAGAGCAACCGGAGATGGAAGAAGAATATCCCATCTATCATCTTGAGCGAATCAAGTTAGAGGATGAGGAGAGCAAGGATGAACCCGTTTCCGGTTGGCAAGAAACCCCTTATTACGACGGGAGAAATGGCCTCCAGGAAGATTTTGAACAAAAAGACGAAGTGGTTGATTCAGAGACTCCCCCGGTTTATCGGGAACGGGAATTGAAATTGCGCAAACGGTTGACTGAAAACCATCGCATGCAAGGAGTCAGTGAATCCGACCACGAGGAAGAAGAAGCGGAAGACTCCATTTCCAAAAGCTTCGACAATGATTTCTTCCAAGACTCCGGCTTTTTTCAGGACCCGATGTTCAAGCCGTTTGCCTATCCGGGCGAAAGAAACCAGCCAAACCAAACGGGGCAGCAACCATTTGAATCGCAGCAATATGAACAAAATGGTTATGATCCATCCTTTGAGCCACGCCCGTTTTCAAGCCGGACATCCTTTGATTCCGACTCATACGAATCGGACAAAAATGAACAAGCCAACCAGGAACAAGATGTTTTCCCGCTGGAACCGTTCTCTCCCAGACGGCGTTCCCGCAACCAAAAAAAAGCGCGTCTGCAATCTTTGACTGAGCAAAGGGAAAAAAAAGAACTTAACCGTCCCGCCAGCATTTTTTGGGAAGAGACACCCCAGGAAGAAGATCACAGCCTGTTCCCCAACGGACAGCCTACGATTCAGCCGTTTGGCCGCGAGCCCGAAGATGAACCCGAGAAAGAGGGGGATTCCAGTTTAAAAAGGGACGATATTGAATTCGAGGATGCTTATGGCGGCTATAATTCCTGGGAGGAATTCATGACCCCTTTCTCGCAAAACAGCCGCAAACGGCAGGAGATCGACAAGGTCGAAAAAAGGAAAATCGCTTTGCGCGGACTGCACAATCTGATCAATAACCTCGGATAAAAAAGGAAGCCGTCGTCTCTGAACAAAGGGAGATCCGGCTTCCTTTTTTAAAAGCGAATGTGAACTTAAACCAGCGGTTGCTTTGCGGGCGTTCCTGCTTTACGCGGATACGCCTTGGGCGTCTGATCCCGCTTTTTCATGATCAGAATATTCCTCGTTCCCATTCCCTCCGGCAACTGAAACTCTTCTCTCTCCACCGTTGTCTTGCCCAAGATAAACAGCGCCCGTTTGGCCTCCGTTATCTCCTCGCCCACGGAAGGCCCTTTCATCGATACGAAATATCCTCCGACTTTGACAAATGGCAAACAGTACTCCGCCAGGACATTTAATCTGGCCACGGCCCTCGCCGTCACCAAATCAAAAGACTGGCGATACCCCTTCTGTTTTGCCAGGTCTTCCGCACGGCCATGAACGCATTCCACTTCTTTCAGGCCGAGTGCGTCGGCCGTTTCCCGCAAAAACTGAACGCGCTTTTTGAGCGAATCCAACAGCACCAGCCGGAGATGGGGAAATGCGATTTTCAGCGGAATCCCCGGAAAGCCTGCACCGGTCCCCACATCGATCAGCGAATCAACCTCTTTTATATCCAAACTCTTCGCCAACAGCAAAGAATCATAAAAATGCTTGACATAAACCTCCCGCGGTTCAGTGATCGCCGTCAGATTCATCACTTTGTTGGTCTCCACGAGTCGCTCGAAATACTGCGCAAACTGCCTGAGCTGTTGATCCGAAAGGATAAGCCCCCATTCCGAGACCGCCTGCTGCAACCACTCTCCATGTTCCTGCACCGTGTTCCCTCCAAGTTTCACTTCGCATAAGCCTTTCCATTTTGCTCGATATGCACCATCAAAATGGAGATATCCGCAGGGTTGACTCCGGAAATGCGCGACGCTTGCCCCAGCGAGATCGGACGCACTTGTTCCAGCTTTTCCCGCGCCTCAGAGGAAATGCCGGCAATTTTCCCGTAATCCACCCAATCCGGAATCCGCTTTTCCTCCATGCGGCGCATTTTCTCTACCTGTTGCAACGCCTTTTTGATGTAACCTTCGTATTTCAGCTGGATTTCCACCTGTTCCGCCACATCCGGCGCAACCGGTTCCGGTGGCGGAGACATCCGGGCGATTTCCTTGTAGCCGAGCTCCGGCCGTTTGATCAGCATGGCCAGCGGCACGGCATTGTTGATTCTCGAGGTTCCCATCTCTTCCAAAATCGATTGAACCTCTTCGGTCGGACGTACCTTCGTTTCGCGTAAACGGGCAATTTCTTTTTCGATCGCTTCACATTTGGCGGTAAAGCGGCGATACCGTTCCTCAGAAATCAAACCGAGCTCATAGCCGAGATCGGTGAGGCGAAGATCAGCGTTATCATGCCTCAAGAGCAGACGGTACTCCGCCCTTGATGTCAAAAGGCGATAAGGCTCATTGGTCCCTTTGGTGACCAGGTCATCGATCAGGACGCCGATATAGGCCTGGGACCGGTCGAGAATCACCGGATCTTTCCCCTGAACTTTTCTGGCTGCATTGATTCCAGCCATAATGCCTTGCGCAGCTGCCTCTTCATATCCGGACGTGCCGTTGAGCTGCCCGGCGGTAAACAGTCCTTCCACCCGCTTGGTTTCCAGCGATGGCCAAAGCTGCGTGGGAACGATGGCGTCATATTCAATCGCATAACCGGTACGCATCATTTCCGCTTTTTCCAATCCCTTGATGGTGTGGAGCATCTTCAGCTGGACATCTTCCGGCAGACTGGTGGATAAGCCCTGCACATACATCTCTTCGGTCTCCCGGCCCTCCGGTTCGATAAAGATCTGATGGCGGCCCTTGTCGGCGAAGCGCACGATTTTGTCCTCAATCGAAGGGCAGTAGCGGGGGCCGCGACCCTCGATCGTTCCGGAGTACATCGGGGCACGATGGAGATTCTCCTGGATGAGACGATGGGTTTTTTCATTGGTATAGGTCAGCCAACAAGGCAGTTGGTCTGTGATAAACCGGGTCGTCTCATAAGAGAAAGCACGCGGCTCTTCATCGCCGGGCTGAATTTCCATCTGGCTGGTGTCAATCGATTTCCGGTTTACCCGGGGCGGTGTTCCCGTTTTAAACCGCACCATTTCAAATCCCAGCTCTATGAGATGATGGGCCAGATTAACCGACGGCTGCTGGTTATTGGGCCCGCTCTCATACGAGAGATCCCCGATAATCACCTTTCCGCGCAGATAGGTTCCGGTTGTGAGCACCACTGCCTTGGAGGTATAATGGGCGCCGGTGCGCGTCACCACCCCTTTGCAGACCCCGTTTTCCACGATCAGCCTCTCCACCATGCCCTGGATCAGCTCAAGATTTGGCGTGGTTTCCAGCGTTTTTTTCATCTCCCGCTGGTACAAAACTTTATCTGCCTGCGCCCGCAGTGCATAAACGGCCGGTCCTTTTCCCGTATTCAACATGCGCATTTGAATATGGGTTTTATCGATATTTTTCCCCATTTCACCGCCCAGCGCATCGATTTCCCTGACGACATGCCCCTTGGCCGGGCCGCCGATCGACGGATTGCATGGCATATAGGCGATCATGTCGAGGCTGATCGTCAACAGCAAGGTGGAGCACCCCATTCGCGCGGCTGCCAATGCCGCTTCACATCCCGCATGTCCGGCTCCGACCACAATCACATCATAACTCCCCGCATGGTAGGACATCCTTGATTCACCTCTTTATTTACCCAAGCAAAACTGGGAGAAAATCTGATCAATCAAATCTTCGGCCACCGCATCGCCAATCACTTCACCCAGAAACTGCCAGGCGTTTTTCAAGTCTATTTCCACCATATCCAACGGCATGCCGGCATCAATTCCATTCAAAACTTCCCGCACGCTCTCCAGCGCTTTTTTGAGGAGATGGATATGGCGGGCATTGCTGACATAAGTTCCATCCGCCATGTCGACTTTTCCCAACTTAAACAGCCGTGAAATCGCTTCTTCCAAATCTTCGATTCCGCGTTCTTCCTTTAATGAGGTCGTAATGATCGGCAGATCCCCGGACAGCTCCCTTACCTGATCAAGATCCAATTTCCGCGGCAGGTCCGTTTTATTGACAATAACCAGTGCCGTATGATTCCGCACCCATTGGAGCAGCCGGCGATCCTCTTCGTTCAACGGTTCCGCGTAATTGAGAACCAACAGGATCAGGTCGGCCTGTTCCAGCGCCTGCCGGGAACGCTCCACACCGATCCGTTCAACCACATCCTCGGTTTCGCGAATTCCGGCAGTATCCAATAAACGCAGCGGAATTCCCCTGACATTGACATATTCTTCGATCACGTCCCGGGTGGTCCCGGGGATATCGGTTACAATCGCCTTGTTCTCCTGCGTCAGGGCGTTCATGAGCGAAGATTTGCCGACATTGGGTCTGCCCACGATCGCAGTGTGGATTCCTTCACGAATGATTTTGCCCTGGCGCGCGGTACTCAACAGGCGCTCGATCTCCCGTTCGATCTCTTGCGCCCGTTCGCGCAACAGCTTCGCCGTCATTTCCTCGGCATCATATTCGGGATAATCCACATTGACCGCCAGATGAGCCAGCACTTCCAAAATTTCGTTGCGCAGCCGGTTGATCATCCGCGACAGCCTGCCTTCATGCTGGCCCAACGCCATTTTGGCAGCGCGATCCGTTTTGGCCCGAATCAGATCCATCACTGCTTCTGCCTGTGAAAGATCGATTCTCCCGTTTAAAAAGGCCCTTTTTGTAAATTCGCCCGGTTCGGCCAGGCGGGCCCCTGTCGCCAGCAGCGCCTCAAGAGTCCGCTCGACGGGAATCATTCCGCCATGGCAGCTGATTTCCACCACATCTTCCCGGGTAAATGTACGCGGGGCTCTCATCACGGTTACCAAAACCTCATCAATTCTCTCTTTCGATTCCGGGTCAATGATAAAACCGTAATTTACCGTATGGCTCGGCACACTGGCCAAACTCTTCTTTCCCTTATATATTTTATCCGCGATCGACACCGCCTCCGGTCCGCTGACACGGATGACCGCGATGCCCCCTTCGCCCATCGGGGTTGAGATCGCAGCAATCGTATCGGTATCCATAGTGTCACCTCGAATCTAATCTTAGCACACCGCCAACTGCCAGGCAAAAACAGGGTATGAAAAAACTCCCCTGAAACAGGGGAGATACCGGGCCGGATTTACCCGACGTTTGTATCCTGAAGTAAGTGGCAGTCCAGAGACAACCAATTCCTTCATCAGGTTAGTCCTGCCAATAGATCACCACCGAGCGGTTGGGTTCTTCTCCACGGCTCACCGTTTTCAGATTCGGTTCTTTCTTGATCGTCTGGTGAACCCACTTCCGTTCATTGGCCGGCATCGGGGATAACCGGACCTCCTGGCGTGTCTGCCTTGCCTTGGCCGCCATCTTCATCACATACTCAGCCAACGCTTTGCGTCTCCGCTCCCGATAGCCGTCGATATCCAATTCAAATCGCACCGGCTTCTCCTCACGGCGATTGGCTGCGAGGTTGACGAGGAGTTCCATTGCTTCCAGTGTCTGTCCATGCCGGCCGATGAGCGCACCTGTCTGCTCCTCCCGAGCCGTGATGGTGACAAACCCCTTTTTCGCTGAAGTCGTGATTTCCACCGTTGCGTCCGCCCCCATCCGTTGCAGCAACCCCTGCAAAAAGGCACGGGCTTTTTCCGCCGGATCTTCCATCACTTCCACTTCAACTTTAGCCGGGCGACGGCCAAACAACCCCAAAAAACCCCTGCTCGCCTCTTCCACCACCCGAACGCGAAGACGCTCACGAGAAACGCCTAACTGTTTGAGCGCCTGGGCGACGGCTTCTTCAACCGTTCCCGCCTCGACGATCAGTTTGTTCAACGGACGGTTCCTTCCTGGGTCACGTTGCTTTTCTTCATCTTATTGAAAAACAGCAGGTACGTCAGAATCGTAAAGATGTTTCCGCCCACCCAGTACAGGGAAAGCGCTGCAGGGAACTGATAAGCGAGGAAGAAAATCATTACCGGCATCACCCAGACCATTACTTTCATCTGCGGATTGGCACCGGCGCCGGTCGAAATAAATTGCAAATATGTCGTCACGGCGGCGAGCAGCGGCAAAATATAAAAAGGATCCGCTTTGCCCAGCTGCAGATACAAAAAGCTGGAATGGGCGATATGTGCGTTTCCGATGATGGCACGATAAAAAGCCAGCAATACGGGAATCTGGATCAGCAACGGCAAACAACCGGCCATCGGATTCACATTGTGCTTCTGGAACAGCTTCATCGTCTCTTCTTGCAGTTTCTGCTGGTTGTTTTTATATTTCTCCCGCAGTTTGGTCAGCTGCGGCTGCAATTCCTGCATGGCCTTGGCGCTTTTCTGCTGCTTCCACGTCAGCGGGAGAATCACCAGGCGAACCAGAAAGGTTACAACCAGAATGGATAATCCGTAGTTCCCGAGCCAGTCTTTAAACAAATCTAACAAGTCGGATAACGGAATGACCAAGATCTGTTCAAACCAAGATGGATGCGCGCGGTCAATTTTGTATTGTCCCGGGTTCGTCGAACACCCCGACAGCATCACCACAGAAAGCACGAGCAGCAGTACTGCGGCGATCCAACGCCTGCGTTTTAACAAGGGAATTCCCTCCTCATTTTGAGCTTCGATCACTGTGGAATCTATCTGGCCGTTTCTGTCGTTTTTCCGGCACATAATCAAATCCCCCCGGGTGAAAGGGATGACATTTGAGAAGCCGCCTCAGCGTCAACCAACCTCCGTAAACAAAACCATGCCTTTGAATGGCGATCAGCGCATACTCCGAACAAGTGGGCACAAACCGGCATACGGGCGGTTTCAGCGGTGAAAGAAAGCGTCGGTAAAAATGGATGAGACCGAGGGCAATCCATTTCATTGCCATTCCCCCTTGATGCGGTTTACTTCGGGGGTTTCGTGACAAAGCACTTCCCCTTCTGGAAAACGTGAAGGAGGCTCGCTTTCACTTGCTTATAATCCATTTGCGCCGCCGGAATGCGGGCGATAATCACATAATCCGTTTTCGGATGGAGATAAGGGATAAAATGCCGGGTTACTTCCTTGACCAAACGCTTAATGCGATTGCGCACAACCGCTTTCCCCACTTTTTTGCTGACAGAGATCCCGATCCGCGGCGGCCCCTCCGCCTTGCGGCCGAGCATCACAACGACAAACTGCCGATTGGCGACGGATTGCCCCGCTTGAAATACCTTTCTGAAATCGTTTCGTCTTTTCAGACGATATTCCTTTTGCAAAGATCGGCTCCTTCCCTACTAAAAAATACAAGTCCATCAACAATTATAGAGCAAAACCCGGGAGAATAAACTACCAAAATTGCGTATAGGAAAAAAGGCCACATCAAAAGTGGCCTCGACAAATTAAGCGGATAATACTTTTCTTCCTTTTCTTCTGCGTCTAGCCAGCACTTTACGGCCATTCTTGCTGCTCATGCGAGCGCGGAAACCGTGAACATTTTTGCGTCTGCGGTTGCTGGGTTGATAAGTTCTCTTCATATCGCCACCTGGCCGCCAAATCACCCTGAGAACCATCTGACTCTTCCGGTCCTTTGCAAAGCCGGTCGAACACAGGGGAACGCGTCCAGGAGAAACCTCCCTTCTTGCGTTGAATTTCCGTACGTAAACCCCGACGGACAATCTCTATCATTATATCCGGGATGTTTCCATCATGTCAAGAAAGAGGAAATCCACAGACCTGTTTATCCACATGTGGATATTTTTTTCGTTATCCACCGGTTATCCCGACATTATCCTCCGTTTTTCCACAATATCCACACCTGTGGATAACTGTTTTTCATCTTCCTGTGGATTGTGGATAACTAACTATTTTTCATTGTAAATACTGGTTTGTTTTGATATTCTATTGGTGTTTTCTTGTGGATAAATTTTACGGTTTCATCCGGTTATCCACAGATTGTGGATAACTCCCTCATAAAGAATCCACAGGCTGTGAATAAAAGATATCCACAGGCTGTGGAAATTGTAGATATATGCCTTCATCTGTCAAAGGGCAAGGGAATTCCCTGTGGATAACAATGTTCAAGAATTAGTCAAGGGAAAGGAGGTTCTTTGATGATCCACATCCAAGAATTATGGGCGAAAACGCTGGATTCCATTCAGGACAAAATCAGCAAACCCAGCTTCGAGACATGGCTGAAAACGACGGAAGCCATCCAACTTCGCGAGGACATTCTCGTCGTTTCCACCCCCAACGATTTTGCCCGCGACTGGCTGGAATCGCGTTACGCCGATCTCGTTCGCGATGCCTTGAAGGAAATAACCGGTTCCCCTCTCGGCGTGAAATTTGTCAGCCAAAGTTCTGAAAAAAACCAGGTGGATTCCGAAAAGAAAGCAGACACCGCGGAGGCTGAAGAGGAAACGGAGGAGGAGCCGCCGCGCACACAGCTCAATCCGCGTTACACCTTTGATACATTTGTGATCGGCTCCGGCAACCGCTTTGCCCACGCCGCATCGCTCGCAGTGGCGGAAGCACCGGCCAAAGCCTATAATCCGCTGTTTATCTATGGCGGCGTCGGACTGGGCAAAACGCACCTGATGCATGCGATCGGGCATTATGTCCTCGATCACACGCCCTCCAGCCGCGTGGTCTACATCTCATCGGAAAAATTCACGAATGAATTTATCAATTCGATCCGCGACAACAAGACGATCCAGTTTCGGAACAAGTACCGGTCCGTGGATATCCTGTTAATTGACGATATTCAGTTTCTGGCGGGAAAAGAACAAACCCAGGAAGAATTCTTCCATACATTTAATGCCCTTCATGAGGCCAATAAGCAAATCATCATCTCCAGCGATCGTCCGCCCAAGGAAATCCCGACGCTGGAAGACCGGTTGCGTTCACGATTTGAATGGGGACTGATCACCGATGTGCAACCCCCCGATTTGGAGACGAGGATCGCTATCTTGCGCAAGAAATCAATCGCTGATAACTTAGATGTTCCGAGTGAAGTATTGGCTTTCATCGCCGATCGTGTCGATACCAACATTCGCGAACTGGAAGGGGCGCTGATCCGCGTGGTCGCCTTTTCGGCTCTGATGAATCAGCCCGTCACGCCGGAACTGGCCGCAGAAGCGCTAAAGGACATCATGCCGCAATCGCGCCCCCGGGTGATCAGCATCCATGATATCCAGCAGGCTGTCGCCAATTACTATCGCTTGCGGGTGGAAGATTTAAAAAGCAAGAAACGGACGAAGTCTGTCGCCTTTCCCCGTCAAATCGCCATGTACCTTTGCCGGGAACTCACAGATTTCTCCCTTCCGAAAATCGGGGAAGACTTCGGCGGAAGAGACCACACCACTGTCATCCACGCTCACGAGAAAATCAGCCGCAATCTGAAGCAAGATCCTCAGCTGGAACAAGCAATCAGCCAATTGAAGCAGAGAATCAACCGCGGCTGATTTCATGTTCCTGTGGGTATTGTGGATAACCGGATACAGTTTATGCACATCTTTTCCACAGGCCGGATTGCCCGGCTTGTCCGGGCTCGGACCACTTTTCCACATTATCCACAGCCCTTACTACTACTACTGCTGTCTTCTTTAAAAAAATATATATATATGCAAAGCCGTTCCGGTTTATGTCTACTTTTTCATTTGTTTTTTGACTCATACTAAGGAGGATGAATATGAAGTTTCGCGTGATCAAATCAGCGCTGGTGGATGCCGTTTCCCAAGTGTCCAAAGCAGTTTCCTCCAAGACGACCATTCCGATTCTGACCGGAATCAAAGTGACGGCGGATGAAAACGGACTTTTGCTCACCGGCAGCAATTCCGACATCACGATTCAGGTGCGGGTTCCGAAACGGAAAGACGACTTGGAGCAGGTATTTGTGGAAAAGCTGGGAAGTGTCGTTCTCCCCGGACGCATCTTCGGCGATCTGGTAAGAAAACTCCCAGGAAAAGAAGTGGAATGGTTTGCCAATGAGAAGTTTCAAACCACGATCCGCTCGGAAACATCCGAATTTCATCTGAACGGATTTGACCCTGTGGAATATCCGCGTTTGCCGATGTTATCCACAGAACAGCTCTTCAGCGTGTCAGCCGATACCCTGAAAACTTTGATTCGGCAAACCGGATTTGCCGTTGCCACCAATGAGGCGCGCGGCGTTCTGACGGGTGTCCTGATGCAGCTGGAAGGCGGTGTGCTCACATGCGTGGCGACGGACAGCCATCGTCTGTCCAGGCAACAGGCCCATGTGGAAGGATCGGAAGAACTCACTTTGAAAAACGTGATCATTCCCGGCAAAAGTTTGACCGAACTCGCCAAAACGCTGGCAGATTATACGGGAATTGTGGATATTATCGTGGCGGAAAACCAAATACTGGTAAAAACGGATGAGTGGGAATTTTATTCCCGCCTGCTCGAAGGAACGTATCCCGACACCAACCGGGTTATTCCGGACGGCGGGGAAACGGAACTCATCTCTTCGACCAAGGAATTGTTACAATCCGTTGATCGTGCATCACTCATCAGTCGGGATGGACGGGATAATGTGATAAAATGGACTTTGAAAGACGGGAAGGTAGAGGTGAATTCTGCCGCACAGGATATCGGAAGCGTGACGGAGGAAGTCATCGCGAAGGTAAATGGGCCGGAACTCGGCATTTCCTTTAATGCCCGGTATATGATGGAAGCCCTCCGCTCCATTGAAAGCGATGAGATTCGCATTCAATTTACCGGTCCGATGCGGCCTTTTTTGATTCAACCGACCGATCGAGAGGATTCCCTGCACTTAATCGTCCCGATCCGCACCCGCTAATCCCGAAGGAGGGAGCTTTGTTGCAGCAGGTTAAAATCGACGGCCCGTACATCACGCTCGGGCAGTTGCTGAAAAAACTCGATCTCGCTCACAGCGGGGGCTTTGTGAAAATCTTTTTGCAGGAAGTGGAAGTAAGGGTAAATCGGGAGCCGGAATCGAGAAGGGGACGAAAGCTTTATCCACAGGATATTGTGGATATCGCCGGATACGGTTCGGTACAAGTGATCGGGGAGTAAGGGAGGGCCCTCAATCTTGAGAGTGGAAAATTTAAACCTGAAGCAATTCCGCAATATTGCGGAACTCGACCTCCATTGCCCCGAGGAACTCCATCTGTTTGTCGGACCGAATGCCCAGGGAAAAACCAATATTCTCGAATCCCTCTATCTCCTGGCGCTGGGGAAATCCCATCGCACGCGAACGCACAGGGAATTGATCCGCTTCGGCGAGAAAAGGGCTGTTGCCAAAGCCAGCGTCAGAAAAGGGGAACAAAAGCTCCGGCTGGAAGTGCAAATGACGGAAAAAGGGAAAAAGGTGAGTCGAAACGGAATTGAGCAGCCACGGCTCAGCCAGTATATCGGCTCCCTTCCCGCCGTTTTATTCGCTCCGGAAGACCTGGCGCTCGTCAAAGGAAGTCCGCAGATTCGCAGGCGCTTTTTGGATATGGAGATCGGACAGGTCAGCCCCGCTTATGTTCATCATCTTACGCAATTGAACAAGTTATTGACGCAGCGCAACAGTTTGCTAAAACAGTTAGGCCAGAAAGGGACATTCCAGTCCGCACTCTTAAATGTGCTGGATGAGCAGTTCATCCAGTTTTCCATAGATCTGTGGAAGAAACGGCTCGCTTTTCTTTCTTCTCTCAAGAAATGGGCAAGAGGGATTCACCAGGCAATCACGCGCGGCCTGGAAGAGCTGGAGATCGAATACCTCCCGTCTCTGCCGTCGCTGCTCGACACGGATCCGGGGGAATGGCCCCTGCTTTTGCAGAGGGAATTGGAAAAAAAACGCGAAAAAGAGATTAGACGCGGAACCACCCTGATTGGCCCGCAGCGGGACGACTTGCGTTTGACAGCCAACGGACTTGATCTGCACCTGTACGGTTCACAGGGGCAGCAGCGAACGGCCGCTTTATCTCTGAAATTGGCTGAAATTGAACTGATTTATCAGGAGACCGGCTATTATCCTGTTCTATTATTGGATGATGTTTTATCTGAACTTGATGATTCCCGAAAAACGCACCTACTGGAGGCGATTCGCGGCCGTGTGCAAACCTTTGTCACCACGACCAATCTGGAGGGGATTGATCAGGAAACACTGGCGAAGGCGCGGATTTACCAGGTGCGGCAAGGGCGTATAACGGAACTGGGGTGATCAGGTGTTTATTCACCTAGGGGGAAGCCGCACGCTCCGCATTCGCGAGGTGATCGCCATCCTGGATGCGGATGTGCTGGAAGAATCCGGAGACTGCACTTTCCTCGAAATGGCCAGACGAAAGGGGAAGGTGGAACGGATTTCGCCTGAAGCAGTAAAATCTTACGTGATCACAAAGAATGGCGTGTTCGCTTCGCCGATCTCGTCAACCACATTAAAAAAAAGGGCGGATGACAGCCAGATTCCGGGGAAATAAGCGGTTGACCAACCCTGATTGGCCTTGAAGTCAATCGGTTGTTTTTGTTTTACGTTAGTTTTGGATAAGGAAGCAGGTGACCGAATTGTCCGTACAAAATACCAATTACGATGAAACTCAGATTCAGGTACTGGAAGGATTAGAGGCTGTTCGTAAACGCCCGGGAATGTATATCGGGTCCACATCGAGCCGCGGTTTGCACCACCTCGTATGGGAAGTGGTGGATAACAGCATCGATGAAGCATTGGCCGGGCGGTGTGACACGATTGAGGTGATCGTCAACCCGGATAACAGCGTAACGGTCACTGACAACGGAAGCGGGATTCCGGTCGGAATTCATCCGAAAATGGGGCGGCCGGCCGTTGAAGTCGTGATGACGGTTCTCCATGCCGGCGGAAAATTCGGCGGTGATGGCTACAAATTTTCCGGCGGCTTGCACGGAGTGGGCGTGTCGGTGGTGAATGCCCTGTCGGAATGGCTGGAAGTGGAAGTGAGACGGGAAGGAAAAATTCACCGCCAACGTTACACCCGGGGCGTGCCCGATTATGACCTGCAAGTGATCGGGGAAACGGATGAAACAGGAACGAAGGTTACGTTCAAACCCGACCCGGAAATCTTTACCGAAACGACGGAATACGATTATGACATTTTGCAAAACCGCCTGCGTGAGCTCGCTTTCCTGAACAAGGGGATCAAAATCATATTGGAGGATCGGCGCGAAAAAGAGAGAAAGGCGGAATTCCAATATGACGGCGGCATTCGATCCTTTGTGGAATATCTGAACCGCAACCGCGAAGTGCTGCATGAGCCCCCGATCTATATCGAAGGCGAACGGGATTCCATCCCGATTGAAATTTCGCTTCAGTATAATGATTCTTTCTCATCGAACATTTATTCGTATGCCAACAATATTCACACGCATGAGGGCGGAACGCATGAAGCCGGCTTCAAATCGGCGCTTACCCGGGTGATCAACGATTATGCCCGGCGGAACAACCTGTTGAAAGAAAACCAAAGCAACCTGACCGGCGATGATGTGCGGGAAGGGTTGACGGCCATTATCAGTGTGAAAATCGGTGATCCGCAGTTTGAAGGGCAAACGAAAACCAAGCTGGGAAACAGTGAAGCCCGCTCGGCCACGGAACAATTATTTGCCGAGGAGTTCCAGATCTTTCTGGAGGAAAACCCGGCGGTGGCCAAAAAGATCATCGGAAAAGCGGTAATGGCTGCACGCGCAAGGGAGGCTGCCCGCAAAGCCCGGGAATTGACGCGTCGGAAAAATGCACTGGAAGTCAGTTCATTGCCCGGGAAATTGGCGGATTGCACCTCCAAAAACGCTGCCGACAGCGAACTGTTCATCGTTGAAGGGGATTCCGCGGGCGGTACTGCCAAGCAGGGGCGTGACCGCATGTTCCAGGCGATCCTCCCCCTCAAGGGAAAAATTATCAACGTAGAGAAAGCGCGGTTGGACAAGGCACTTTCCAACGATGAAATCCGGACGATCATCACTGCGCTCGGCACGGGGATCGGCGGTGACTTCAATCTCGACAAGGCGCGGTACCACAAGATCATCATCATGACCGATGCCGATGTGGACGGCGCGCATATCCGCACGTTATTGCTGACCTTCTTCTACCGCTATATGCGGCCGCTGATTGAAAACGGCTATGTTTATATCGCGCAGCCTCCGCTTTATAAAGTGACGCAAGGGAAAACGGTTCGCTATGCCTACAATGACCGCATGAAAGAGGAAATTCTCAAGGAACTGGAAGGAAAGGGCAAAGTGGAGATCCAGCGGTACAAAGGGCTGGGAGAAATGAACGCGACCCAGCTCTGGGAAACGACGATGGACCCTGAAAGCCGCACATTGCTGCAAGTTTCCCTTGCCGATGCGATGGATGCTGACGAGGTATTTGAGATGCTGATGGGCGACCGGGTTGAGCCGCGGCGCGTATTCATCCAGGAATATGCGAACCAGGCTACCTTGGATGTGTAACCGGCAGGCAGTAGGAAGCAGGGAGATGAAACGATGCCAGATATGCAAAGAATTCAAGAAGTGAATATCAGTAAGGAAATGAAGTCTTCGTTTCTGGACTATGCGATGAGCGTAATTGTCAGCCGCGCCCTCCCGGACGTGCGCGACGGCCTGAAACCCGTTCATCGCCGGATTTTGTACACTTTGTATGAACTGGGGATGACTCCGGACAAACCGTACAAAAAATCGTCCCGCGTCGTCGGAAACGTTACGGCGAACTATCATCCGCACGGGGATGTGGCGGTATACGATGCGATGGTTCGGATGGCGCAGGATTTCTCTTATCGGTATCCGCTGGTGGACGGACACGGAAACTTCGGGTCAATCGACGGCGATTCGCCCGCGGCCATGCGGTATACCGAAGCGCGGATGGCTCCGATCACGATGGAGTTGTTGCGCGATATCCAGAAGGATACGATCGACTTTGGCCCCAACTATGACGGACAGCAGGAAGAGCCGTTGGTGCTGCCTTCCCGCTTTCCCAATCTGATCGTTAACGGGGCATCCGGGATTGCCGTCGGCATGGCGACCAATATCCCGCCGCATAACCTGTCTGAAGTGATCGACGGAATCCTTCTCCTCCTGGATAATCCAGAGGCGACGATTGAAGATTTGATGCGGATCATCAAGGGTCCTGATTTTCCCACGGGGGGAATCATCCTCGGGCATGACGGGATTCGCAAATCGTACCGCACCGGGCGGGGCAGCATCCGGATCCGGGCGAAAACGCGGATCGAAGAAGCGGGCAGCGGAAAGATGCGCATCGTCGTGGAAGAATTGCCGTACCAAGTGAACAAAGCCAAGCTGGTGGAAAAGATCGCCGAGCTCGTACGCGACAAAAAAATCGACGGAATCACCGACCTGCGCGACGAATCAGACCGGAACGGAATGCGTGTGGTCATTGAACTGCGTCGGGATGTAAACCCAAGGGTCATCCTTAACAATTTGTACAAGCATACCAGCCTGCAATCGAGCTTTGGCGTTAACATGCTGGCGTTGGTTGACGGCCAGCCGCAGGTACTCAACATTAAATCCATTCTTTCCCACTATATCGACCACCAGGTGGAAGTGATCCGCCGGCGCACCCAGTATGATTTGAACAAAGCGGAAGAACGGGCTCACATCCTGGAAGGCTTGCGCATTGCCCTTGACCAGATCGACGAAGTGATCGCCCTCATCCGCGCTTCCGCCACCACTGCCGAAGCTCGTACCGGTTTGATGGAAAAGTTCGGTCTCAGTGAAAAACAAGCCCAGGCGATTCTCGATATGCGTTTGCATCGCCTGACCGGACTGGAACGCGAAAAAATCGAGGCGGAATACGGAGAACTTCAGAAATTGATCGCCAAATTGAAAGACATTCTCGCCGATGAGGCCAAAATCCGCGGCGTCGTGCGGGATGAGCTGAAGGAGATCAAAGAACGGTATGGCGATGAACGCCGCACGATGATTAAAGCCGATGAGGACGAAATTGAGGACGAGGATTTGATCCCCGAAGATGAGGTCGCCATTTTGTTGACCCAGCGTGGATATATCAAGCGGATGCCTTTGTCCACCTACCGGGCGCAACGAAGAGGCGGCAAGGGAATCACGGGGATGGGAACCCGGGAAGACGACTTGGTGCAGCATATGTTTGTCACCCATTCCCATAATCATTTGCTCTTCTTCTCAAACAAGGGGAAAGTGTACCGCCTGAAGGCGTACGAAGTGCCGGAGCTCGGCAGAACCGCGCGCGGGACTCCCGTGATCAACCTGATTCAGATCGACCAGGGCGAGCGCATCGAGGCGGTTATCCCGGTGAAAGAATTCCTGGATAATCAGTTCCTTTTCTTTGCCACGGCTGAAGGCATTGTGAAGAAGACCGCACTCAGCGAATTTGAAAACATTCGCCGCAACGGCCTGTTTGCCATCAATCTTCGTGACGGGGATGAACTGGTTGGCGTCCGCCTGACCGATGGAAATCAGGAAGTCCTGATGGGAACGCGCCAGGGAATGTCGATTCGCTTCCACGAAATGGACGTCAGAGAAATGGGACGTTCGGCCACAGGCGTGAAAGGCATCACGTTAGGTGAAGATGACCGCGTAATCGATATGGATATCGTGATCCCGGACAAATATGTCCTGATCGTCACTCGCAACGGATATGGCAAACGGACGCCGATGGAGGAATACCGCATTCAATCACGCGGCGGTAAAGGGATCAAGACCTTAAGCCTCACAGAGAAAAAAGGAGATGTGGTCGCCCACAAAGTGGTGTCCGAAGATGAAGATCTGATGATCGTGACTCAATCCGGCATAGTCATTCGCCTGAAGATCGCCGAGATTTCCGTGATGGGCCGGTATGCGCAAGGAGTGAAACTGATTTCGCTCGACGAGGACGAAGTATCGGCCGTCGCCCGCGTCCACCGCGAAGAGGAGGAAGACGGAGAAGACGGTAATCAATAAAGGCGAATGATCGATTTTTGACCGTGGAGAAGGTTTAAGACCAGATGGGGGACCTTTCGCGGGATGAGACGGAGCAGTCCGCATACCAGGATTTGCTCTTCTCCGGTGTGATCCAGCATTATCTCCCCCCATAGCGGTGGTTCATAGCGACACAGCATACTCAGCGCAAACAGCAACATGAAATGAACCAGCAATTCATCAACAGGGGTTCCAAGGCAATCATTACCGAACCACAGGTAATGGTTGCCTTTTTTATCTTCATAAAACCAAGGATGGTGAAATCCTTTCTCCCAGTCATTCACATGCCGGACATCGGGATGGCTCCAACGAAGTTGCAGGAGACCGGACCGGATCACCGGAGTGCCAAGGGAGAAGAGTGCCCCTTTGCTGTAATGATTCAGACGGGAAACAAAAGCTTCGGGGGTGAGATGGATCCGGTCGAGAACAGTTTCGGCGATTTCCAGCGGCATCGCCTCGTCTGCATAAAGCGAGGTCTGCCGGCCAACCGTAACCGGAATCAGCGGCGTTTCACCCAAAAAGCGCTCATAACTGGCGGACAAGTCAGATAGGAAGGAAAACAATGTCTTGAGCCGATATGAGTCTCCCGCATCGGGAGGATTCCCCAATAACCCGGCGACCAGTGGATAAAGCCCTTCTTTTTGTATCCGGACTTCATCCTCGAGCAAACGATAGGATTCACGCTTTCGTTTTCGGGTGGATAACCCATGGCGCAAGACTGAAGTATTTTGCGGATAGTCCGGCACCCGGGTCAGAATCCATGCTTTAATCAAGCTCATCATTCCATAGTAGTCGAGGACAGGCTGCATCCAGATATTTTCTTCCCGTCCCGGCCGGAAAATGGAAAGAGCCTGCCGGATGTAGGCGGAAAACGCTGCCGCATTACGAAAGGCCATCTTTTCCGGTTGCGGGGTTCCGCTTTTTTGGTAAGCGTTCAACAGAAATCTTTGTGCCGACTTTTCGTTGGCAAGCAGGAAATATTGGTCACGGATCCATTCCTCCGGCGATTCGCAATAGATGATGTTTACCGGTTTTGCTTCCAACCCGTTCCCTCCCGTTTTAATCTTCTGCCCTTTATTGTGCTGAAAAGGCGGGAATGATATAACAGAGGTGATTTTTCAGGAGGATCGTAAGGCAGATATGAAAAAGAGATGGATTTGGTGTTTATGCATTCTCCTGTTGTTCGTCTGGGGGACGATTCCTCCGAAGAAGCAAGCACTTCCCGAGAAAAACTCGGATTTGGTTCTGATCCATGGTTTTAACAACCGCCATCAGTGGGGAGAAGCATTTTTAAACACATTGGTCGCTCATTGGAAGTCCGGGCATATTTATGTCCTGTATACCAATCGGTCAGACCGGGTCTGGACGATGCGGATCAATGGAAAGATCGTGACGTTTGCGGGAGAAAATGATCATCAAGCCGGAAACGGCTCAATCGACGCCCAGGCGAAAATTGCCGCGCATAAAATTGATCTCCTGCAAGAAAAATATGGACTTGATCCCCGTTTTGCGGTGATCGCTCACAGCATGGGCGGTCTGGTTGCCCGGGAATTGGTCTACTTGCGGCCGGGACGGGTGGCGGACCTGGTGACGATTGCTTCACCGCACCATGGAACTCCGCTTGCCAGGGAATACAGTTGGCTGGGGATGTTTGTGCATGGACAAGCGGCTATGGCAGATCTTACTCCTGAGGCGATGGCGCGGTTTAACCAAAAATATCCCGTACAGGGAAGTCCGTTTGCAAAAGGCGGACACCTTTATACCATAGCCGGGGATGCGGATGGATGGGGAAACCGCGGATGGCATGGGGAATTGGCGGTCGGATGGACGCTTCTGGCCCTGAAGTACGGTTCGGACAGCGATGGTGTTGTACGTGACGGAGAAGCGACGATCAAAGGGGCCATTCATGTTAAAACGTTCCCGGATGATGACCATCTGCAGCTGATTCAGAAACCAGAGGTAGCGGAAACCATTAGCAGCATCCTTCCCTAAACCGTTGGTTATCCACAGAAAAGTTTAGTTATGCACAAGATCCTGTGGATAACTTGTGAATGATTGTGGACAACTTTTTGGCAAAAAATGAAAAATCTTGACGACTTGGCAAGGATACTGTTACACTTGCTAGAAAAAATTTGGGCCAAAGGGGAAAGCGATATGTGGGATCAGAAGTTTGCCAAGGAAGGTTTTACCTTTGACGATGTTTTATTGGTCCCGGCGAAATCGGAAATTTTGCCGCGAGACGTCGAGACCGGCACCACGCTGACGGATCGGGTGAAACTCAATATTCCGCTGATCAGTGCGGGGATGGATACCGTGACCGAATCAGCCTTGGCCATTGCGATTGCCCGGCAGGGAGGCATCGGTGTCATTCACAAAAACATGAAAGTGGAAGAGCAGGCTGAAGAAGTAGACCGGGTCAAGCGCTCTGAGAGCGGAGTCATCACCAATCCGTTTTACTTGACACCTGAGCACAAAGTTCATGATGCGGAAGAACTGATGGCGAAATACCGGATTTCCGGTGTGCCGATTGTCGATGAAAACCGCCGCCTGATGGGGATTATCACCAACCGTGACCTGCGTTTTGTCCGTGATTATTCCACCCCGATCGCCGAAGTGATGACCAAGGAAAAATTGGTGACGGCACCGGTGGGAACGACCCTGAAAGAGGCGGAAGCGATTCTGCAACAACATAAGATCGAGAAACTGCCTTTGGTCGACGAAGAAGGCATTTTAAAAGGACTCATTACCATCAAGGATATTGAAAAAGCGGAGCTGTTCCCGCAAGCGGCCAAAGATGCCCACGGAAGGTTACTCGTCGGGGCGGCTGTCGGGGTGACCAAGGATACGATGCGCCGGGTGGCGGCATTGGTGGAAGCAGAAGCGGATATGATCGTCGTTGATACTGCTCACGGCCACTCCCAGGGTGTGTTGGACATGGTGCGGGAGATCAGAAGACAGTATCCCGACCTGGTGATCGTTGCCGGTAACGTCGCCACGGGAGAAGGCACCCGCGATTTGATTGAAGCCGGGGCCAGTGTGGTCAAAGTGGGAATCGGTCCGGGCTCAATTTGTACAACCCGTGTCGTTGCAGGAATCGGTGTGCCGCAGATTACAGCCATCTACGACTGTGCCACCGTTGCGCGCCAATATGGCGTTCCGATTATCGCCGATGGCGGCATCCGTTTCTCCGGGGATATTGTCAAAGCGATCGCGGCCGGGGCAGATGCAGTCATGCTGGGCAGCCTTTTCGCCGGAACGGAAGAAGCTCCGGGAGAATCGGAGATTTATCAGGGCCGCCGCTTCAAGGTGTACCGCGGGATGGGATCAATCGGTGCGATGCAGGCAGGCAGCAAGGACCGCTATTTCCAAGAAAATGTGCAAAAGTTGGTTCCGGAAGGCATTGAGGGACGCGTTCCGTACAAAGGGCCGCTTGCCGATACCATTTACCAATTGATCGGAGGCCTGCGCGCAGGCATGGGCTATTGCGGAACCAGAACATTGGCCGAATTAAAAGAGAAATCCCGTTTTATTCGCATTTCCAGCGCTTCGCTCAGGGAAAGCCATCCTCATGATGTTCAGATTACCAAAGAAGCTCCAAACTACCATATGTGACCAATTTCTTTCACCGAACAAGCAGAAAAACGCTTCTGCTTGTTCATTTCTTTTTTCCCGTTCCTCTTCTATACTGGATTAAGGGGGCGGGAAATTTCCGACATTTGGCCGGCCGTGGCCCGAACCGGATTTACATAAATATGTCAGTCTTGTGCAATGTTTTGCGGCAAATGAGGGAGAATGGAGAATGACCTGATGAAAAACAAAATAAACATCTGCTGTTGTCTTTGTTTGCTTGTCTTCATGAGTTGGATTACGAATCCGGCAATGGCAGCTGCCGCGGGGATGAAACCGGATGTTCAGGCAAAGTCCTATATCCTGATCGATTTTCAGTCCGGGGAGATTCTTGATGAGAAAAATGCCGAAGTGCCGTACCCGCCTGCCAGCATGACCAAAATGATGACCGTGTTCGTTGTGCTGGACCAGATTAAAAGCGGGAAGATTCACTGGGATGATCTCGTCACCATAAGCCCGCGGGTGGCTGCGATCAATGAAGCGCAGATCAACCTTACACCCGGAGAAAAAATCACTGTGCGTGAGCTGTTTATCGCCGCTCTGGTCGAATCGGCCAATGATGCGGCTGTGGCCTTGGCAGAATATGTGGGGGGGACGGAAGAAAACTTTGTCGCCATGATGAATCAAAAGGCGAAGGAACTGGGAATGAACCATACACATTTCAATTGCGCGTCCGGCCTTGATTTCCGCCTTTATCCCGACCCGCCGAAAGTTTCCGGGCCAAACGTGATGTCCGCTCATGATACGGCCATCCTGGCGACCAAGCTGATTCAAACGTATCCCGAAATCCTGAAAACGACGTCCATCCCTTACTATACATTTTTTATAGGAACGAAGAAGCAACTGAAGGTGACCAACTGGGATTTGATGCTGCCCGGGCTCAAGTATTCCTACCCGGGAGTGGATGGACTGAAAACGGGGCATACCAACACGGCGGGTTATTGTTTTACGGGGACCGCCCAGCGTGGTGATCTTCGTCTGATTTCCGTTGTCATGGGAACCCGTTCCGACGATCACCGGTTTTTGGAGACGAAAAAGTTGTTTGACTACGGTTTTCAGGAATTCGTCCCGCAAGTGCTGGTGAAAAAGGGAGGTCAGATCCCGGGAACAAAAGAGCTGGCCTTGCCTGACGGAGTGGAACGCACCGTTCCGGTAACCGTGGACAAGGCGATTAAACTTCCCGTGCATAAAGGGGAGAGTGCCCGTTACCAGGTGAAGGTAACATTCAAGCCCCGATTGAATGCTCCGCTCAAGCAAGGGGAAGTGGTCGGCACAGCTCAAGTGCTCTATAACGGAAAACCGGTCCAAGGGGTGGAACCGACTCCGGTCGTGACGGCCAAAGCGGTGGAAAAAGCGAGCTGGATTCGCCTGTTTTTCCGGGAAATAGGGGATACCGTAAAGAATTGGTTTAATTAAATTTATTTTTCAAATGGATTTTTTCAACTATAATAAAATGGGGAGGAGAGCAAGGAAATTCCGATTGCTCTCCCGGTTTTTAGCTGGTACATCAAGGGGGTTATCCGAAATGAGTGAAGTGCGTAAAGTCGGAACAGATCGCGTCAAACGCGGGATGGCCGAAATGCAAAAAGGCGGCGTCATCATGGACGTTGTCAATGCTGAACAAGCGAAAATTGCGGAACAAGCCGGAGCAGTGGCCGTTATGGCACTGGAACGCGTTCCGTCCGATATTCGTGCAGCCGGCGGTGTCGCCCGCATGGCAGACCCGCGTGTGATCGAGGAAGTGATGGGAGCCGTATCGATTCCGGTTATGGCCAAAGCACGGATCGGTCATTTTGTGGAAGCGCGCCTGCTTGAAGCGATGGGCGTCGATTACATCGATGAAAGTGAAGTTTTGACACCGGCAGATGATCTGTACCATATCGATAAATCGCAATTTACCGTTCCGTTTGTTTGCGGTGCGCGTGACCTCGGGGAAGCATTGCGCCGGATCGGGGAAGGGGCGTCCATGATCCGCACCAAAGGGGAACCGGGCACCGGAAACATCGTTGAAGCGGTTCGCCATATGCGCATGATGCAAAGCCAGATTCGCAAGGTGCAAAGCATGTCCCGCGATGAGCTGATGGCTGAGGCGAAAAAACTGGGGGCTCCGTACGACTTGCTCTTGCAAGTGCATGAAACGGGCAAACTGCCTGTGGTCAACTTTGCCGCCGGCGGTGTGGCAACGCCTGCCGACGCTGCTCTGATGATGCATCTTGGTGCAGACGGTGTCTTTGTCGGCTCCGGGATCTTCAAATCGGAAAATCCGGAGAAATATGCACGCGCCATCGTTCAGGCCACCACGCACTATGAAGATTTCGGCCTGATTGCCGAAGTGTCCAAAGATCTTGGCACACCGATGACCGGAATTGAAATTTCCAAACTGCGTGCGGAAGAACGGATGCAGGAGCGCGGCTGGTAGGAGGTTGGAGCGATGAAAATTGGCGTACTGGCTTTACAAGGAGCGGTGCGCGAACATGTGCGCTTGCTGGAACAGGCTGGAGCCGAGGCAGTAGCGGTGAAACGGGTCGAGCAGCTGAGCGATTTGGATGGCCTGGTGATTCCGGGCGGCGAGTCGACCACCATCAGCAAATTGATGAATGAGTATCAGATGACTGAGCCGATCCGCCAGATGTACCAGAGCGGCAAACCGATCTTTGGCACTTGCGCCGGAATGATCCTGATTGCCTGCCGCATAGAAGGCCGGGACGAGCCACATCTCGGCCTGATGGATATCACGGTGAAGCGAAACGCCTTTGGCCGGCAACGGGAGAGCTTTGAGGCGAGCCTTGATGTCAAAGGGATCGGCGATCAGTTTCAAGCGGTTTTTATCCGTGCACCATACATTGAAGAAGTGGGGCCGGGTGTGGAAATCCTGGCCGAAGTGGATGGGAAAATTGTCGCTGCCCGGCAAGGTCATCTTCTGGCGGCCGCTTTCCATCCTGAACTGACAGATGATGTGCGTTTCCATGCCTATTTTATCGAAATGGTTCGCGAATCGATGGTTACAAATGCAGAAGTTTAGGATATAATATGTAGTAAACTTTTGATATCGACGCGAAGAAGAGGCTAGTAGCTGCCGGCAGTTCGGTTCAGAGAGGCGATGGCTGGTGCGAATCGCTCCGGACGGGCGGCGAATCCACCTCGGAGCGAGGCGTGAAGGGAACAAACCCGAAGCGCATTCGGTTACGAGCCGTTATTTCGGAAGAGCGGGTTTATCCTGTCACAGCGACAGGCAGACCAATAAGGGTGGCAACGCGGAACCTTCCGTCCCTTTGGGGAGTGGGAGGTTTTTATTATGGTTAGGAGGTGCAGACCCGTGTTGGACAACAAGTTGTTGCGCAGCAATATGGATGAGGTGAAACAACGGCTTTCCACCAGACAGGGAGAATGGCCGGGGCTCGATACCTTCCTGCAGCTGGATGAGCGCCGCCGCGAAGGGATCAGGAGGGCGGAACAGCTCAAGAATAAGCGCAATGTCGTTTCCAAAGAAATTGCCCAAAAGAAAAAGAACAAAGAAGATGCCGAAGCGGATATACTGGAAATGCGCCGGGTCGGGGATGAGATCAAGCAATTGGATGAGGAATTGAGACAATTGGATGCACAGTTGGAAGAAATATTGCTCAGCCTTCCCAATTTGCCGCATGAGAGCGTGCCCGTCGGGGCTTCCGAAGAGGAAAATGTCCCTGTGCGCAAATGGGGCGAGCCGCCGCAACCCGATTTTGTCATCAAACCGCACTGGGAGATTGCCGAAGAACTCGACATCCTCGATTTTGAACGGGCGGCGAAAGTGACCGGCTCCCGTTTCGTCTTTTACAAAGGTTTGGGAGCGCGTCTCGAACGGGCCTTGATCAACTTCATGCTCGACCTGCATATCCAGGAACACGGCTATACGGAAATGATGCCCCCTTACATCGTCAACCGGCAGGCCATGACCGGAACCGGACAACTGCCCAAGTTTGAAGAAGACGCTTTCAAGCTGGCGGATAATGAGGATTACTTCCTCATCCCGACCGCGGAAGTGCCTGTAACCAATTATCATGCGGGTGAGATTCTGGCAGCTGAGGAACTCCCCAAATATTACACCGCCTTCAGCAGTTGTTTCCGTTCCGAAGCCGGTTCGGCCGGACGGGATACACGCGGACTGATTCGTGTGCATCAATTTAACAAAGTCGAAATGATCAAATTGGTGAGACCGGAAGATTCTTATGACGAGCTCGAACTGATGGTGCAAAATGCCGAAGAAGTGTTGAAGCGCCTTGAACTTCCCTATCGCGTCGTCGCTCTCTGTACAGGAGACCTCGGTTTCAGTGCGGCCAAAACATACGATCTTGAGGTTTGGATGCCGAGCTACAATACTTACCGGGAAATCTCGTCCTGCAGCAACTGCGAGGATTTCCAAGCCCGCCGCGCCAACATCCGCTTTCGCCGCGATGCCAAGGCAAAACCGGAGTTTGTGCACACGCTCAACGGGTCCGGCCTTGCCGTCGGCCGCACCGTCGCCGCCATCCTGGAAAACGGCCAGGAAGCCGACGGGAGCGTCCGCATTCCCAAAGCTCTGCAACCTTACATGGGCGGACTTGAACGGATCAGCAAACAGGGATGAGAAGCAGTTGCGGGTTCCGGGTAATTGCCGGACCCGCTCTCTCCTCATTGACAAAAGGAAAAAAATCAGTATAATTAGATTCTGTAACGAAATAGATCGTGGAGAGGTGGTCGAGTGGTTTAAGGCAGCGGTCTTGAAAACCGCCGAGGGTTCACGCCCTCCGTGGGTTCGAATCCCACCCTCTCCGCCAGAAACAGGAAGTCGCCGGGTTGATCGGCGGCTTTTTTCATATGGAGCATAACATAGGGGACAGATAGGTTATCGTTGAATCCAGGGTAACGGGCTTTGTTACCAGACGGAGGACAAAATGAAGAAAGAAGAAGTCAGTACATATATAATAGTGGATCATATTCACAATTATGATGATTTACCGGGTTGAAAGGGATTGAGCCGTTCCCGGCAATGTTATGGCTTTTGCTGCTCAATTGGAGCACAAGCTTTTCAATGTCTGTCTTGGTACTGGGGCTGGCCGTCAAGTGGGAGCGTGTTTTCAAACCATATGTTCTTGTGGTTTTTCTGTATGTCGTTTCTTGTTTCAGCAGTCTCATGCCTGAAAGTCTGGTCAGGTGGTTTCCCGGCAATCAGGGGATTTATCTGAGACATTCTGAAGTGGATGGGCACATCCATCATTTTTCGGTTTGGTGGTCTTTGATATATAACGCGATGATCATCGTTTGTGTTTTTTTATGGGGGATGCATTATATCAAAAAGGCCGATGTTTCGGGGCAGAAAAATTCAAATGAATTACAGTGAAAGACAGGAGGATTTATCATGGCACATCCGGCGCCGGCGGTAAAACTGGAAAATGTCTCAAAAGTGATTGACGGAAAGCCGATCCTGAACAAGATTGATCTTGAAGTTCCGGCGGGTCAAATATATGGGTTGATCGGGCGCAATGGATCAGGAAAAACGATGCTTTTGCGTTTGATCAGCGGATTTGTATTTCCGACGGAAGGGCGTGTCTTGGTTTTCAATCAGGAAGTTGGAAAAAACGGAACCTTTCCGCAGGATGTCGGGATTATTATTGAGACGCCCGGTTTTTTGGGGGAATACAGCGGGTTCAAAAACCTGAAGCTGCTGGCTTCAATGAGAGGAATAATCAATGATGATGAAATCCGGCAAACGCTGAAAGAAGTCAGCCTTGATCCGGCGGATAAAAAACCGGTGCGGAAATATTCCCTTGGAATGAGACAATGCTTGGGGATCGCTCAGTCAATCATGGAAAGGCCGAAACTCCTGTTGCTGGATGAACCGATAAACGGGTTGGATACGGAAGGAGTTGAAATGCTTCATCGTTTATTGTCCGATCTGCGGGAAAATGGAGTGGTCATTCTGTTAGCCAGTCATTATATGGAAGAAATAGCGAAATTGTGCGACAGAGTATTCAGAGTCGAGAAAGGACAGTTGACAGAGGTTGGATAAATGTCATCTTCCGCTTAACCCCTCGTTGCGGTGAAGGAACAGGGAAACCGGATGACAATCATACGCCGGGATCTGACGGAGACGCTTCAGCCGGTTTTAAAGAAGAACCAGCCCGGCGTTTTTTTGTCTTTGCTTCAGGTGTTCATCAACAATATGAAAATAACCTCTTGGCACTGAAATGGAATTGTTAGTATAATAGTATAAATTAAAAATACATTTTAATAATTGTGATTAATCGGTATTTTTCATTTGTTTTTCGTCTGACCCTTACGGTCGACCAATTTCACAAAATAAATTGGGAGAAGGAGTGGATTTGTCATGTCTGAAAATCCCACCAAGGGTCCGGAAATGAGCGGTTTTATTGCAACCTGGTATGCCAAAAATACCGAAAAGCAAATCGAAAAATACAGAAATGATGCCAAGAAGGTGTTTTCATCCGTATCAGAGGGGGATGCTGTTCTTGAACTTGCTCCCGGTCCGGGGTATTTATCCATTGAACTTGCCAAGATGGGCCGTTTTCATATTACCGGATTGGATATCAGCAAGAAGTTTGTGCAAATGGCACAAGCAAATGCAACAAGAGCAGGAGTGGATATCGACTTTCGTCACGGAGATGCAGCACAGATGCCCTTTGATGATCATGCATTCGATTTTATCATCTGTCGGGCGGCCTTCAAGAATTTTTCCAAACCGGTCGCGGCACTCGATGAGATGAATCGCGTATTGAAACCCGGGGGCAAGGCATTGATCATCGATTTTAAAAAGGATGTTTCCAAAGATAAACTGGATCAATTTGTTTCCGGTGATCTGGGTTTTACCGGCATTAATTCTCTTGTTACCAAATGGATGTTTCGATTCGTGGTGATCAAGCAAGCCTACACTAAAGATGAAGTCAAGGAAATGATAGCGAAGAGCAAATTTCAAACAGGCAGGATTCACGAGGGGTTGATCGGATTGGAAGTATGGCTGGAGAAGAAATAACAGATGGCTCGGACGATAGTTTGAATTTTTGTGATACAATGGACTGGTTATGGATTTTCGGAGAGGTAGGGGGCTCCATAACCCGATGGCAAAACATTTTCACGGAAAACAGTGATAAGGATCACACTGAGATGGAGAAAAATAATGTATAATAAAAATGTTACGCAAAAACGGACTCAGAAGACGATGTTTTGGGAGAGAACAGTCGCGTCCATCCCTTAATTTGAAGGATTGGGAAAAATCCCTGAAATCCGTTGACTTTTCATCTTCCTGGTATGAATACCCGCAAAGGAGTTTGCCGTGATGCTGTATAAAGGTGCGTTTTTATTTTGCATTCTGCTGTGCCTTTTTGCCTTCTTCATAACTTTTCGCCTGGGTTCAACTCAATCCCAAACTTCGAATGAACATTACGAAAAAAGTCGAAAGAAAACTGTTATCCTTCTTTCCCTGATTTATGTCCTTGTCACGGTCTGTGGTCTCTTGTTTGTCTGTTTGCTTTAGGAAAATCGGACAGGACAGGCGTCCGGGCTTTTGCCAATGGGAATCTTACTTCCAGCCTCTCAGTGCATCCTTGTCCAGGATGATGATCTGCGAGCGTTGTTTGTCAATGATTTGTTCCTTTTTTAATTGATTCAACAGGCGGCTGACGGTTTCTCTGGATGTACCGACCACATTGGCCAGTTCCTGATTGGTTATGGGCAAATCGATGTAAATCCGGGAGCCTTTTGTCTCCCCTTGCTTGTCTGCCAGGTCGAGCAAAAAGGAGAGAATGCGCCGGTTCACGTCGGTTCCGGTAAACTGCTGGAGTTTTTGCTGAAGATCCCGGATCTTGGAGCTGAGCACATCAATCACTTTGCAGGCAATCGTCGGCATGGCCAGGATCAGTTGCTCAAAGGCGCGAACGGGAATCGCCAACAGGTCGGTATCGACAAGCGTTTCCGTGGTGGCTGGATAAGGAGCATGTTTAAAAAAACCGGTATGCGGAAACATGTCACCGGTTTGCAGAAGCGAGACAATCTGTTCATGGCCTGTCTCGTCTGTCTTGTAGGCTTTGACAAGGCCGTTCTGTATAAAAAAGACCGCTTCTTTTTCACTTCCTTCCGTGAAGATGACCGTTTTTTTCGTGAATGTACGATGAATGACGATTTCTCCGATTCGTGCCAGTTCTTGTTCGTTGAGATCTTGGAATAACGGAACCTGTTGCAGTACACTCTGTTTTTCCATTGAAAAAAATTCCTTTCGTGTATTTATGTTTATTATATCAGATGGCGTGCAGACTTATTAGGCGGATCAAGCCGTTGTGATCGTTCACGGCTGTTTTTGTCATGAGAAGGCTTTTGCCCGTTTCAAATCGTTTGTACCTTTTATGGACACAGTGAAAATCGAAGAAGAGATCAATCTGTTTTGAGAAGGGGAAACGATGTTGCTGAAGATCATGTTATTTTTTCATGTTCTCGGGGCGATCGGCATGGGATTCTATCTGGTCTTGCCCTTTTTGCTGCAAAAAAGGTTTTTGCAATCGCGTTCCGTTCTCCAGGTATTGTATCGGCTGAACTTTCTCACGCAATGGATTCTCGTCGTTCAATTGTTGACCGGCGGTTACTTGTACAGTCAAGCGGTGTATAGCACCTTGTGGATTTCTTTGGTGGTGGCTGCTTATTTCGGTGTTGGCGCTTTTGGTGGATTGTTTGGTTATTACATCCGCCATTTTCTCAAGTCGCCCGATCGCTTTGAAGTGAAATCGTGGATGCAAACCGTCCGTTTTCATGCACTCTTTACGACGGCCTTCATATTTCTGGTCATCCTCTTGATGATGTTTCCCGCCGGAATTTGATGCTGTTCCTTGGAACTCTTGTCGACACCTGTGGAAAGTGTGAATAATTTGTGGAAAAATATCAGATTTGCAGAAAACAGGGATTGGAAAAACAAACGGTCATGGTTCGTTTCAGCCGGACGATGGCCGTTTTGACTGAAGAACATGATGTTTGCTGATTCAAACCTCTGAAACTGCCAGAAAGGGGATCCGAGGGTCATCACCTCAATGCGACCAATCGGAACCTGAATCTCCCCTGATTTTCCCACCTTTCAATTTCTCCTTCCCCGCATTTTATCGTTCCATCCTCACCAAAAAATGTCCTGAGAATAACATACAGTATAAGTGTGGAGAGTTGTCATGCCTTCTTTTCACCGGATACTTGACCGGCGACATCGGGGTCGTTGATGACATAGCAATTTTCGGACACTGTATTATGATCGCCGCTGATCATGCCGTGTCCTTCGTTGGATTTATCACGGGGTTTCCAATCTTTATGAACGTTATCACCTGAAAATACTAAGGAAGTTTTTGTCATCTGTCCAATCTTGAGGTTTTTTAAAAATGCGGATCATTTGGCATCGCTTCTTTTTTTGGCTTTACATTGCGAATCGCAATGAAGGGGGAATGGACCATGTCCGATTCACGGGATCAGTTTAAGCCGTTCGAGTTTAATTGGAATGATGTTGTAAACCGGGTTACCAAACATCAGGATTTTTCTTGGCTGGATAAATTTGTGGAAGGGACGATTTCGAAAGCTCTTCCCAATCACCAGTTTCCTTTCAACATGGCAAAAGGCGGGCTTAAGTCCCTGGATAAGTATATGGATCAAATTTTTTCACAAGCAATGCCGAATGCAAACGGGCAACCTCTTTTTAACTCAGGTCAGGACAGTGTAAAGTCGGAGGTTTTTGAAACACATCACTGGATGTTTGTGCGTATAAAAGTCCCGAACCGGGCCATCGCCAGCAAATTGCGCATCTCCCTCGGCGTCAATCAAGTCCGTGTCTCCGGTTTGACTAAAGAGATTGAAACGATTGGCTTGCCTGCAACCGCACGCTCGGAAGGGGCAAGAGCCATCTATAAAGACGGAATCCTGGAAATACGGATTCCCAAAGATTTAAATGAACAGTTTCATGAGGTCAACATTCAGTTTCTGTGATGATCGCATGGCAGGAGATGGGGGGCACGATCCGCACCAAGATATTTGGCCCGTGGGTTGATAACAAATGCAACGCCAAAAACCTTTCGCGGCGATACGGTTCTGCTAGGGAATTATAAAACTCCTCTTTTTGGGCACTTTACTGGATAGCAATTACCGAAGGAGTGAGTATGATGGCATTTTTGGAAATCAGTGTTGCCCCGGTCGGAACTAATACGCCCAGCTTCAGTTCTTATGTGAGCCAAGCGGTGGAAGTGGTACAACAAAGCGGGCTGCAGTATCAGGTCACGCCGACGGCAACCGTCATTGAAGGGGATCTGAATCAATTGATGGATGTGGCCAAGCAAATTCACCAAAAAGCCATGTCAGCCGGTGCGAATCGGGTGATCACCCATATCAGCATCGACGAACGCAATGACAAATCGACAAATATGCAACAGCAAGTGCAATCCGTTCAGCAGTGACCCGACCGAAACTTTTATCCGTCCGGACTGAACCCCATATGCGGAAAATCAAGGCTCCCGCCTGTGTTTGTCAAGCACGGTGCGGGAGCTTTTTTTCAAGTCTCGTCCAGTCTACGACCAAAGTCGTAACGAAAAATAAATCCGTGGTTCGTGTTGGAAAATTCCATACTCCTGTATGCTGGAATCAGCAAAGGAACGGAGGAGGGTGAGCATGAAACGATGGGGCAAAAAACTGGCCGGGTTCCTTTTGCTGCTGGTGGGCGTTGCCATGTTTCTGGGTAACCTCGGCAGCCTGATCGGCTTTCTCATCGCCGCCGTGCTTTTCTGGTATGGCGTGAAGAAGCTGAAAACGGCAGAAACGAAGGGCTCAAAAATATTTGCCTTCATGGTTCTCGGTCTTTCCCTGCTGGTGTTATTCGGCATGCTTCCGGGAGTGATCCCCCTGATTTTCGGTGGAATCTGCTTTTACTTCGGCTTTAAGTTGATGAAAACAGAAGTTGCCGGACTGGCATGGGAAACGGGAGTGGCGGTACGCGGGATTCCGAAGGGGAAACGGACCTCAATGGCCGACCATTCATTTGAAGCAGACTGGCAGGAGTTTGTAAAACGGCAAAAACGAACGGATTGGGATATAGAACAATTTTAGAGGAGGAATGGGAAAATGGCTTTTAAACGGTTACGCGATTTTCTCCTGGCGACCTACCATGAAGTGATGGATGATCTGGAAAAGCCGGAGGCGATGCTGAAGCAATATTTGCGCGACGTGGAGAAGGAGATCTCCAGGGCGAGGGATACCATCGTAAAGCAAGAGATTATGATCAAAAAATTCCAACTCCAGAAGGAAGAAGCGGAAAAATTGGCCGCCCGTCGCAAAAAGCAGGCGCAAATTGCTTTTGATGCGGGAGAAGAGGCGCTGTCGCGCAAAGCGTTGGCTGAGATGAAGCATTATGAAGCCAAAGCGGAAGAGTACCGGGAGTATGTGGCGCAAGCGAGCAAACAGGTGAAAGAGCTGAGAGAGCAAATGGGCAAACTGGTGAAAAAGTACCAGGATTTGCAAGACAAAAAGAACGAACTGATTGCCCGGGCAGCGGTTGCCAAAGCGAAGCAAAGCATCAATACCACGCTCAACTTTTTCGATTCCGAAAGCGCGTTAAAAGAGTTTAAGCGGATTGAGAACCGGATCGCCGAGATGGAAGTCAAGGCCAATTCTTATGCGAATGCTGACCGTGACGGAGATCTCAGCTTTGCCAGAGTGGAGTATGCTGAGGAAATTGAAAAAGAAATAGAAAGATTGCGCAGTGCCAAAATCGAAGAGGAAAGCGAAGCAAGCAGTTCCCGTCAATAACATGCTTGCTGAAGCGTGGCCCCCGTTTTCCGCGACTGACAGGAATCCGGGGGCACTTTGCTCGAACAGGTAAAGGAGGGAGAGTATGGTGATAAGCGGCAAAAAGGCCGCCGGCATTCTCTTGATTTTTCTCGGAATATGGCTCTTCTTCAGGGGAGGGGATCTGTGGGGGTTCATCACCTTTTTGGTTGCGACGGCATTGCTCGTCTACGGGCTGGTGAGTTTCGTCCGGGCCAAAACAGGCGGGCACAAGGCATGGGCTCTGTTTGTGCTCGTCATCGGCGGCTTGTTGATGCTGCGCTGGATTCCCTTTCTGGCAGGGGTGGCGCTGGGGCTTTTTTGTGTCTATTATGGTTTGAAATTGCTCACAAACAGCCATTAGTCAGATCAAAAAACTTCCCGGAAGCCGGAAGGAAAAAAGGAAATGCCGGAAGCGGAATCTCTTTTTGAAGCGGAATGGAGTGAATTTCTCAACAATCGGGAGCAGGATAAATGAAGGAAACGAGGGGGACCCGCCTGGGGGCCCTCTTTTTGAAAAGGTGGTTTATAATCAGACGGGGGGTGAAGTCGCATTTTCCCCAAACGTGGCTGAATTGGGGGCCCTGCGGCAATGTTTATGAAGAAGCTGATCGGAATTTTATTGATTCTCTGCGGGTTTGTCATTCTCATCGGATCAGTGGCAAGCAGCGGAATCGGCAGTGGATGGTATGCCGGCAAACATCCGGCCCGCGACGTTACGATCGAGAATGTTCGGCAAATCCGGATTGACGCCACGTCCTCCGTAACGGTGATTCCGGAAAAACGGCTTGACGTAAAAGCGGTTTTGCAGGGAAAAGGGATGAATGATGTCGATATGAGCATACAAAAGAAGGGCAATGAATTGACGATATTGGTAAAACCCAAGTGGTATTTATGGATGCGGCAGGATCAGATCGTCAGGTTGAATGTCTATGTTCCGAAAAGTTATGATCAAAACATGACCATTCACTCTCTCGGAGGCAATTTGGATTTTGCCGGCCAGGAGGGGAGCCAATTGATGAAACTGAATGAGCTGAAGGTAGATATGGTGGAGGGGAATATCAATTTAAAAAACTTGCGGGTGAACCGCCTTGATACCAACAGCATGTCCGGAAACACGAAACTGGACTTGGTAACAGCGGAGTCGGCCAACTTCCATTCCAGTTCAGGCAATGTGACGCTGAATCATTTTTCCGGTTCTTTCTGTGCCAATCTGTCTCTGGGTAACCTGAAGGCGCAGATTGATCAGGTATCCGGCCCGATCCAGGCTGATCAGGTATCGGGGGACATGGAGGTCAACTTGCCCCGGGATGCGGATTTCGCTTTGAGGGCACAAGTTGACAGCGGGAATGTGAAGTGCGATTTTATTCCATGCCAGAGGAGACGGAAAAACTGGGCGGTGACGGCGACAGCAATGGTCAAGAGCGGAAAAAACAAGATTCAGCTTCATAATATCAGCGGCAATGTCCATATCTACTGAATCGCTCTCTCCTTGTGATGAAGGGGGTCAACAAATGCGGCTATTTCAAAACCGACTGGTGGGAATCGTTGTTTTGGCGGTCGGGTTGCTCATTTTGTTAAGCCTGAGCGACACTTTTTTGCCCGGCTTTCTGATTCTCTTCATCATCGGTGTCTTGTTGCTCAAAAAGCATCATCGCAAGATGGGATATTTGTTCCTGGTTCTTGCGGCTCTTTTTTTGCTGGATCAATTTATCGATTTTAACCTGTTTTGGACTTTTCTTTCCGTGTTCTTGATTTACTGTGGCTACCGCATGTTTAAAGAGGAGGATAAAACGCTTGGGCAGCCGGGGAAGTGGAACCGCCCCTCTTCTGATTACGCGGGGCAGGAAAAGACAGAGCATGCCCGGTATCAAACCCCGTCTTTCCGCAGCGCTGTCATCGGCCATCTGTACCTGATCGACTGCCGTTACCAGTTTAACGACATCAACCTGTCCTACGGATTCTGTGATGTAAAAATCGATTTGTCCAAAGCGATCATCCCGGAAGGAGTCAACTCCATTGTGATCAGCGGCCTGGCCGGTAATGTGAATATCTATGTTCCCGATGATCTCGATGTTTCCATCGCGGCAACGGTCGGTGCGGGGTATTTGGATGTTCCGGGAGTGAAACAGGGCGGAGCTGCCCGGCAGGTGCAACTGACCACAAAAGGGTACGAGCAGTCGAGGCGGAAGATGAATATCTCAGTCTCGCTGCTGTTTGGCGATATTGGTGTGAGGGTTTTATGAGCAAGCGGAGAACGGCAAGCATCTATTGGCGGCTGACGAAGTTTACGGTTTGGATTTGTTCGGGTGTCTCCGCGGCCTTGCTGACCGTCATCCTGATCTCCTATCGCCTTGACTGGCAAACACTGGTGACAGCCCGGATTTACGGGATTCCTCTTCCGGTTCTCATTCCGGTTTTTGTGGTCAGCATCGGAACGGTCTTCGGTTTTGCTTTCGGCTATTCGATGAAGAGAAAAATCGAAGTGATTGTCGAATCAATCATGCGATATGAACGGGGCAATTTCGCCCATCGGGTGCCGGTGCTGGGTGAAGATGAATTCGACCTGATCGCCGGACATCTGAACCGAATGGCCGAGCGGGCGCAACAACAAGTAGCTTCTTTGCAAAAGCTGACGACGGAGAAAGCGAAGTGGGAAGAACGGATGAAAGAGGCCGTGATCTCCGAAGAGCGGCAACGCCTGGCCAGAGAGTTGCATGATGCAGTCAGCCAGCAGCTGTTTGCCATCTCGATGATGTCGTCCGCAGTAAAGGAAACCCTGACCGGGGATGACCGGCCGATTTACAGGCAAATCGCCATGATCGAAAAGATGGCGGGAATTGCGCAAAATGAGATGCGGGCGCTGCTTCTGCATTTGCGTCCCGTCACCTTGGAAGGCAAGAGATTGAAAGAGGGTCTGGAAGAGCTGTTGGAAGAATTTAAGGCCAAACAGTTGGCCGAGGTGCATTGGGAAGTGGAGGATTTGCCCGATCTGCCAAAGGGGATCGAGGATCATCTGTTTCGCATTGTCCAGGAAGGACTCTCCAATGTGTTCCGCCATTCGCAAGCCACTTCGGTCACGATTCGCCTTGCTGTCCGCAACCGGCAAATTTACTTGCGGATCATCGATAATGGTATCGGTTTTGACATGAATAAACCGAAGTCTTCTTCTTACGGTTTGCAGTTGATTCAGGAACGGGCCAGCGAAATCGGCGGAATTGCCGAAGTGATCTCTTTTCCCGGCAAAGGGACACAGATTGAGGTGAAAGTGCCGATTATCGAGGAAGAAAAGGGGAGAGATGCATGATTCGTGTGATGATCGTGGATGACCACGAAATGGTCAGGATGGGACTTGCCGCCTACCTCGAATCGCAGCCGGATATGGAGATTGTCGCCGAAGCGGCCAGTGGGCGGGAAGCAGTCAGATTGGCGCTGGAAACTAGGCCCGATGTGATCCTGATGGATCTGGTCATGGAACCGATGGACGGCATTGAAGCGACTAAAGAGATTGTCCGTGTGCTGGATGATCCCAAAATTATCGTCCTGACAAGCTTTATCGATGATGACAAGGTTTATCCGGTTATTGAGGCAGGGGCACTGAGTTATCTGCTGAAAACATCGAAGGCGAAGGATATCGCCGCGGCCATTCGCGCTGCGATGAAGGGAGAGCCCGTGCTGGAAGCGCAGGTTACGGGCAAAATGCTTTCCAGAATGCGGCGGACCCATCATCCCAAACCCCATGAAAAGCTGACTGCGCGCGAGATGGAGATTTTGCGTCTGATCGCCGAAGGGAAGAACAACCAGGAAATTGCTGAAGTGCTTTATATCACGGTAAAAACCGTGAAAACGCATATTACCAATATCCTTTCCAAACTGCAGGTGGACGACCGCACCCAGGCGGCGATTTACGCTCACCGGAACAAGCTGGTGGAGTAGCAAGGCCGGATCGCTCTTCCTGCTTCCGATCCCATGGACGGATGTCTATGGGATTTTATGCTGTTATGGTGTCTGTTTGTGAACTGATTAAATATTTGTAATAAGCTTATTTCAATAGAGTAAAGCATTACATGGATGCTGTTTACATCTTTTTAATCCTGGTGTTATACTTCCTTTGATCTATACATGATTGCCGCTGCAATTTTCGAAAAAGAGGTGAAAAAGATGGGAGCCGCTGTATATCGCCGCATCATGTCCTTGCCTCCAAGAATCATTCTTTTATTGGAATATATCGAAATTCTCGTCGGTACGGCGATTGTTGCGGTCGCCTTCAATCTGTTTCTGCTGCCCAACCAGATCGCTGCCGGCGGCGTCAGTGGACTCAGTACCATCCTGTATGGAGTATTTGGCTGGAAACCTTCTTACGTGCAATGGGCGGTTAACATTCCGCTGTTTTTTCTGGGCATGCTCTTGCTGGGGAAACAGTTCAGCCTGAAGACACTGGTGGGAACGTCGTTTTTGCCGCTGGTTGTTTACCTGACAGAGGGAATCAAGCCGGTCACCATGAATCCCCTGTTGGCCGCATTATTCGGCGGGATCATGGTCGGACTCGGTCTGGGGATCGTGTTTCGCGGGAAGGGTTCCACCGGCGGAACGGCCTTGATCGGGCAGATGCTTCATAAGTTTACCGGCATTTCCCTGGGAGTTTGCATGATGTTTATCGACGGGATGATCGTTTTGTCCTCTGCCCTTGTGTTCAGTCTGGAACGGGCATTATACGCGATCATCAGTATCTATCTCACCGGAAAAGTGATCGATGTCGTCCAGCTCGGCTTCAGCAATTATGCCAAGATGGCGTTTATTATTTCCGAGAAAGAAGAAGAGATCAAAAACGTGATCCTTCATAAAATCAATCGCGGGGTGACGCGGCTGTCCGGGACTGGCGGCTACACCAATGACAAGCGCCCGGTATTGATGTGTGTACTCGATCAGAGCGAACTGTCCCAATTGAAACAAATCGTTGAAGAAGTGGACCCTTCAGCTTTTGTCATTGTTTCCAATTCGATTGAAGTGCTGGGAGAAGGGCTCCATGCCTGAGACGATGCAACCGAACACCCATTTTGCGGGTGTTTTTTATTTTGATTTGTTAATGAACCCCAAACAGGGAAACATTAACATCAGGCAGGTCGTTTGCTGTGAACGGAAAGGCGGCCCGCCGGAAAAATTTGCAGGAATCGTGATGAGCCCGGGAGGAATCACCCTTGACTGGCTTTACTCATACATTCTTTTATCTACTGCTGGTGTTTGCTTTTGTCTTGATGAACGGATTTTTTGTCGCGGCGGAGTTTGCCATCGTCAAAGTGCGATCGACCCGGATTGCCCAAATCCATAGCCAGCGCGGAAAAATGGCGCAAAATGTGCTGGCTCATCTCGATGCCTATCTGTCGGCGACACAGCTGGGAATCACTTTGGCCTCTCTCGGATTGGGCTGGGTCGGGGAACCGGCAGTCGCCCGTTTGTTGGGAGTGGTTTTCCGCTTTTTTCATCTGCCCGAATGGCTGGTTCACCCTGTTTCTTTTGCCGTTGCTTTTACCATTATCACGTTTTTGCATATTGTGCTGGGGGAAATGGCCCCAAAATCGATTGCCATTCGCAAGGCGGAAGAGGTTACCCTGCGGACGGCCACCTCTCTTCACTGGTTTTACCGAATCTTTAAACCGTTTATCTACATTCTGAACCAGGCGGCCAATCTCGTTTTGCGCCTGATGGGCATCGAGATGACAGAACCGCAGCAAGCTCATACCGAAGAGGAGATCCGCATGCTGATCGCACAAAGCCATCAGAGTGGTGTCATCGACCAAACCGAACTCACCCTCTTTGACAATGTATTTGACTTTACCGACCGGGTGGTTCGCGAAGTGATGGTGCCGCGTGTCAAAATGGTTTGCTTGTACGTGTATGATTCGTTTGCCGAAAACATGGAAACGATCAAAAATGCCCATTTTACACGTTTTCCCCTCTGCGGCGAGGATAAGGATGACGTGCGCGGCATTGTTCATATCCGGGATGTGTACGAACATCTGCTGGCCGGGGAAACTCCCGATCTGGAAAAACTGGTTCGCCCGATGATTGTGGTGCCGGAAACGATGGAGTTGAAAGACCTGCTCAGGGAATTGCAGCGAAACAAGATCGGCATGGCCATTGTCGTCGATGAATACGGCGGAACCTCCGGGCTGGTAACAACAGAGGATATCATTGAAGAGATCTTTGGGGAGATCCAGGATGAATTTGACGATGAACGCCCTTTCTTTCAGAAGGGAAAAGAGGGGGTATCCATCGAGGCCGGTTTGTTAATTGACAATGTCAACGACTACTTTCAGATTCATATCGAGGATGAGGATAACGACACGATCGGCGGATGGCTTTTCTCGCAGTTGGATAAAGTGCCGAAGACGGGAGACGAGGTGAAGTTTGGGGATTTTGTCTTTAAGGTTGAGGAGATGGATCAATTGCGCATTTCCCGGATTTTGGTCAGCAAAAATCCCTCCCCTGTGCCGGTGGAAGAAGAACAGAGGCGATAGCCGCCCTCATGCGACGATCGCCTCCTTATGGTTAAAACGCTTTTCGGTTGAGGATTTCCTTGATCTTGTTCAAAGGATCGCTCATGGTTTGCTGATCATTGATATAAAGGACACTGTCCGGATTATTGTATTCCCACTTCAACGAGGTGAAGAAGGATTGCGAAGAGCGGATCATCTCCAGATCCATCTGGATATGCGTCTGGGTCATGTTAAAGGAAACATTGAGTTCATCGATATACCCGTGGTAACGTCCGGTCGGGCGGAAACAATAGACCTGGGCAAAGGAATGAGGTTTTTGTTCCTTGTCGTAAACATTATAGATTTGGTAGAGAATAAACTCCGCATCTTCAATCTGCTTCAACAGCTTTTGCACTAGCGGGTGCGGGAACACTTCGATTTTGTCTTCATCCGTCGGGTCGACCGCCATTTTGATTTCCACATCGGTTTTCAGATGGATCGGGTATCCGCCCGTGGACATGGGGGTATAGAGAGGTAATTGGATTTGAAACGGGATTTCCTTCACTTCCCCCGGCTGAATGAGGAAAGCGTGAGAAAGCTTAAACTTGCTTAACACATGTTTGTTTTTTTTATTCTGTTTAAGCAAAGTGATGACAAGATAAAGATAAATATCTTCAATTTGCTGTGTAGTCTGACCACCGCGAATCCAGACAGTTCCCCTCACGGTGTCTCCGGCTTGAAACTGATTTTCGGCCAGATTTGTATCGACCCGGGCTGACCCAATTCCCAAGCTTGCCAATGGTTTGAATAAATTCAATGTCTGTAACACTCCTTCGAGTTCACCCTGTTCAAAAAAAGACAAATCCTTTTTAGGTAATGAAATATTTGCCAAATTTAATCATATTATAACCTAAAATCATAGAATGCCAAAACTACTAAATAGACTCAGTTTCTGATGATCATAAAAAAAGTGATCCGAATCAAAAATGACAAGACACCTTTTTCCGACGGTCACATAGGATGAAGAGTAGACATTTGCCTGGATCTTTTGGCAGAAAGGGTGGATGATCCGTGTGCGGAATTACCGGTTGGATCGATTTTGAACGGGATTTAAGCGGGCAATCGGCAATTTTAAACAAGATGAACCAAACCCATGAGAAACGGGGCCCTGACGCCGAAGGGACCTGGATTTCCAAGCATGTTGCCTTGGGGCACCGCCGCTTGATCGTGATTGATCCGGAGGGGGGCACCCAGCCGATGATCAAAAGATTCGGCGATAATCAACTGGTGATCGTTTACAATGGTGAATTGTACAATATGCAGGAACTGAGACTCAAGTTGCTCTCGCTGGGTCATCATTTGCGAACCCGCTCCGACACCGAGTTGGTTTTGACGGCCTATGCCGAATGGGGGATGGATTGTCCGAAGTACTTAAACGGCATTTTTGCTTTTGCCGTTTGGGATGAACGGGAACAGCAACTGTTTATGGCGCGGGACCGCATCGGAGTAAAGCCGCTTTTTTATGCGCGTGTCGGCAGTTCTTTCCTGTTCGGTTCCGAGGTGAAGTCTTTACTTGCCCATCCGCTGGTGCGTCCGGTGATCGGTGATGAGGGGATCGCCGAGGTACTGGCAATCGGCCCGGCCCGCACTCCGGGGTCAGGCATTTTTAAGGATGTAGAGGAACTTCGCCCCGGTTTCGCGATGAAGGTGGGACGCGACGGGGTTTTTGCCCGGCCCTATTGGGAACTGGTCAGCAAGCATCATGAAGATGACTTTGATACCACCGTTGACCGGGTGCGCGAGCTTTTTGCCGATGCGGTCAAACGGCAATTGGTATCGGATGTGCCGATTGGGACCATGTTGTCCGGGGGATTGGATTCCAGCGCGATTTCCGCCTGTGCCGCGCGTGTATTTGCAGAGGAAAACCGTGGTGTTCTCTCCACCTTTTCTGTCGACTATATCGATAATGACAAACATTTCAGCGTCAATGAATTTCAGCCGAATGCGGATGGCCCGTGGGCGCGACTGATGGCAGAACATATCGGTTCCGATCACCATATTGTGATGATTGACAATCATGAACTGTTCAGCCATATGAAAGAGGCCATGATCGCGCGGGATTTTCCGGGAATGGCTGATGTGGATGCTTCTCTTTTGCTCTTTTCCCGGGAAATAAAGAAGAAAATGACGGTGGTTTTGTCTGGAGAGTGCGCAGATGAGGTATTTGGCGGTTATCCCTGGTTCCATCGCGAGGAAATGGTGAATGCGGATACCTTCCCGTGGGCGCGGCTGGTGGAAAAGCGAATTCCCTTTATTTCCCCCGACATCGTCAGGCGAATCCGTCCGCTCGAATATGTGCAAACTCGCTATGAAGAAGCATTGGCGGAAGTTCCGCGCCTGTCGGAAGATAACGCCACGGAGGCACGGATGCGCGAACTGTTTTATTTAAATCTCACGCGCTGGATGCCGACCCTCCTTGATCGAAAAGACCGCATGAGCATGGCCTTTGGTCTGGAAGTGCGTGTGCCGTTTTGCGATCATCATTTGGTGGAATACGTCTGGAATGTACCTTGGGCGATGAAAGCGCACAATGGCAGGGAGAAAGGACTCCTCCGCCATGCGATGAAAGGCATCCTGCCGGATGAAGTGATCGAGCGCAAGAAGAGTCCCTACCCCAAAACGCATCATCCGGACTATTTGCGCATAATGCGGGAAAAGGTAAAACGTCTGGCTGAAGATCCGGCTTCCCCGCTCTTCCACCTGCTCGATCGGAAAGCAGTCCAAGAGTTTATCGAGCAAGATCTGACCAAGATTCACCTGCCGTGGTTCGGTCAACTGATGAACGTCCCTGCCTTGCTGGCTTATTGGTTACAGCTAAACGACTGGTTGACCGATTACCAGGTGGAAGTGCAGTAAAACCATCAAAACAAAAGAAGCGGGTCCTTCCGGCAGGAATCCTGCTTCTTTTGTCATCATCGCAGGGGAAGAGGTTGCGGACGGAACGCTCTTCATGTATAATTTTATAAAGAAATTTTATGCGCCCGTAGCTCAGCAGGATAGAGCAGCGGTTTCCTAAACCGCGTGTCGGAGGTTCGAGTCCTCTCGGGTGCGCCAACCTGGTAATGACGCGGATTTAACCGCTGATTTAAACCGCGTGGTTCCCTGCCGCCTAAACCGTGTGACACACGGGAAGAAAGGCGGTTATTTTTATGGGTGAAAACGGAAGCAAAAATGCGGATTGAAATTCGTTTATGCAAGCGTCCTGCCGGATTGGCTTTGTGTAAGTATATAGCAGATCAGGCGACCTTGCCAGATGACCGAGAATAGAAATGAAGTTAATTATAAAAAAATTCTGTATAAATCCGTTGACTTCCGTTGTCTAATTCATAAAAATAAGAATATACGGAAAATATAACCTCGACCACGTCACCGAATACAGCAGATCAAATCTTCAGGAGGCATCCGGTATGCTTAACATATTTGAGTGGTTGGCGATCTCTTATGAAAGGTGCCCGCGTTGCGGTGAAGGGGAGTTGCAGAAAACGAAGGACGGCTACGTAGTTTGTAGCGAATGTGGTTACGAAGAGTATGACGGCTAAGCTCAGGCGCCCGCGCTTTTTGCGGGTGTTTTCTTTTTTGACACAAGGAATAGTCGTTATGATATGGAATAGGTATTGGCATCCATGCACAAGGAGTCGAGCCAATGAAAACGGTAGACGCTTTTTTGAAAGGGTACAAACCCGCATTTTTGGAGGTTCCGAACCACAAGTACACCACGGAAAAATTGGATACGTTGTTGGCAAAATATCCGTATGTTGACGACAAGGCGTATGATTTGCTTGACGGAAAGGCATTTTATTTATTCTTTCAGGATGAAGCGTTGCGTACCCGTTTCCGAGCGGACATGGAGCGGACCGGGTTTACAAAAGGCGAGATTGACCGCGTCCTTGGGATTACACTGGGATTTCCGCCGAAATCAGTTGACTTCTACGTACGGATGATGACGGAAAAACGCAACGGGAACATTGAAGCGTATCAGCGGATGAAAAAACAAAAAGTCGGTATGGGTTATTGCGGCTGTTATTTTGGTTCGGGCGTGGCCGATTTTTTGGAAAATGCGCTTTGGTTGCTTGAACAATACCCCTTCCAGGAAGCGAAAGACGAGGGGATGTTTGTGCGCATAGGCTTGGAAGACCGGCTGCGGGTTCCCGTGAACAGTTACCGTCAACTGACGGAGTTTCACCAATACATATTGCAAAAAAGCAGTGCTATGCCTGTATAAGTTTCAATACAAAACGTACGGTGAACTGTCTGTATGGCAGTTATTTTTTTTTGCCTTGCAGACATTGGCAAGTTCCCCAAATTCATGCTTAATATACGAATATAAGATTAGATACTTCATATGAGGAATAAGTTACAACTGCGTTATTACGATTAGCGGGGGCAGGGGGCGGGACAGAGAAAAAAAGCAATTGGTAGGCATCCCATCGGAAGGGTTATGAGAATGACCACAATATATTGTGGATACTGTGGATAAAGTTGTGGATATGTGGATATGTCTGTGGAAAAGTCCTGATACCATTGATAAAATAAGAACTTTTCTGTTGCATTGCATTTGAAAACTGGAAAATGTCTTTTGAAAGCTTCATAAAAACCCTTACATCCTTTATACTGAATGTAGTCTCTCTGTAAAGACAGGATATTTTTGGAGGATCGGAATGCGTCACGAAAAAGTGGATATGATTTTTCAAGCAGCTGTTGAGGTTTTTGCCGAAAGTGGATTTGACCAGGCCAAGATGGATGATATCGCGCAGGTGGCGGGGGTTGCGAAAGGTACGATCTATTACCATTTTAAGAGCAAGGAAGAAATGTTTATCGGGCTGATGAATGAGGGAATGCAGAAGCTGATCGACTGTGCGCGGAGAAATGTGGATTTGCACGAGTCACCGACGGAACAGCTAAAAGCATTGATCGCCAGCCATGTTCAGTTTTTCGTGCAAAACAGCAAGCTGGCCAAACTCTTGATCAATGAAGCATTTGGAACGAAGGAACGGCAGCGGCAGTTTCGTTTGAAAGTCCGCGACTATCTCGGGTTAATCGAAGCGGTGTTGATCAGAGGAATGGAGTGCGGGGAGTTTTTCATCAGTCAGCCGCAGGAAGTGGCGAACAGCATTTTTGGGTCGGCCAGTTTTGTCGTATTGCAAAAGATCTACAGTTTGGATGAGTTGACAGAGCAGGAGATTGAGGAAGCATCACCCGTCATGATTTCCACCCTGCATCAGATTCTGCTCGGAAGTATAACAAAATCGTCGCAATATTAGGCTGCTCTTCTCTTGCAATTTTGCAGGGGGAGAGTTATTATTTTTGTACTGACCAGTCAGTTCATAATGCGATGGGAGGGGTGCGGCCGATGAGGGCGAAACCTCATACCTTCGGCTTCAACGCCACCGACGATTTGCGGCGTCTTTGGGCAAACAAGCCGATGCGTCTGGCGCTGATCGGAATTTTGTTGATTCCGCTCGTCTACAGTTTTATTTATTTATCAGCCTTTTATGACCCTTACGCCAATTTGAATAAGCTGCCGGTGGCGGTGGTGAATGAGGACCGGGGGGCGGTGCAAGATGGTGAACCGGTTCATGCCGGTGCTGACCTGGTCGATGAACTGCGAAAAGATCACACAGTGAAATGGGAATTTGTCTCCCGTGAAAGAATGAATCAAGGATTGGCGAACGGGGAGTATTACCTCGGAATCGTGATTCCCCGTCAATTTTCAGCCAAGGCCGTATCCGTAAGCAGTCCCGAGCCGCTCAAAGGGGAACTGGAGTATGTCCATGATGAGAGCAATAACTACCTGACCGAAAAAATCGGCGATTCGATTCAAAAAACGCTGGTCAAAAACCTCGATGAAAAACTGACCCATGTCTACGTCAAGGCGATATTTGATTCGCTGGCCAATTCCACCCGGGATTTGGCCAAAGCTGCCGACGGGGCCGGCCAGTTGGCGGAAAAAACGGGTGAGGCGGCAGCTGGAGCGGGGAGAATGACCGATGGACTGAGAAAGCTTCAGGCGGCGGCTGTGGAAATGGAAAAGGGACAGCTTCGCATGCTGGCCGGGCTGAACGAATTGCATCAGCATGTGGCTCAAGCGAAGGAGCAAATCAATCAGTTGCCTTGGAAGAAGATCGATGAAGCACAATCCTTTGTTCACCAAGTCAATACGGTGATTCAGCAACTGGCGGAACAGCCGCTTCCAGATCCGGGTACAACCACGGCAATGCTGAAACAAAATGCAGAGCAAGCTTCCTTTTCTTCGCAAAAAGAAAAACAGGGGCTGGAAGCATCGCAAGCTTATCTTGACCAATTGGTGCGCCAGCATCCCGATTTGGCGGCAGACCGCGATTTTGCCAAATTGAAGGAATCGCTCGCGCAAGCTGGCCATTATCAGGCGGAAACCAGCGGAAAGTTGAATTCCGTTCAGGCCAAACTGCCCGAGATCGAAAAGGATTGGTCCCGAATTGTAAGCCTGCGCCGGCAAATCGCCGATCGTTCGCAAAAAATGACCGATCAATTTGATCGTGAAGTGGCGAAAATCAAGCAAATGCGAAGCGATGCGAACCGACTGGTTGACGGCGTGAACGCATTGGCTGCGGGAGCCGGCAAGTTGGCGGACGGTCAAAACCAGATGCTGGCAGGAGTGAAAAAGTTAAAAGCGGGCTCGGAGCAGTTGGCCGGCGGGCTGGAGAAAATCGGGCAAGGGCAAGCGCAGTTGGCGGACGGTTTGAATGAGGGTGTGCAGAAAGCGAAAAACGAGCTGCAAGGCGCTGGCAAAAAGGAAGAAGTGATTTCCGATCCGGTGCGGGTGAAAGAAACTTCCCTTCATCCGGTTCCGAACTATGCGACAGGATTTGCACCTTATTTCATCTCGCTTTCTCTCTGGGTCGGGGCCATGCTCTTGTTTACCATTGTCGACCTGTACCGCGTCCTGAAGGACAAAGGGGAACCGTTATCGCTGACAGCGGGAGGACTGATCGGACTGGGGCAGGCGGCCATCCTCACTTCCGTACTGATGTTTGCGCTTGATCTCAAACCGGTGCGGCCGGGGTGGTTTATCCTGTTTGCGCTGGTGATGTCCGTCACCTTTATCGGCATCAACCAGATGTTGGTCGCGCTCCTGGGAAACGTGGGACGTTTTCTGTCGATTATCATTTTGATGTTGCAGTTGGCGTCCAGCGGAGGAACCTATCCGGTCGAGCTGTTGCCATCCTTCTTTAAAAGCATTCATCCCTACTTGCCGATGACCTACACGGTTCAGGGTTTGCGGATGGCGCTAACTAACGGGAATGTACAGGTGATCGTCCATGACCTCATTCTGTTGCTGATTGTGCTGGCCTTCTCCCTGGCGGTGACGCAAATTCATCTCCGCCTGGGCAAACCGATGATGAAAAAGGCGATTCTCAAATTGAAAAATGCATAAGCAAAAAAATCAGGCTTTCCTTTTTATCTTGGGGAGCCTGATTTTTTTTGGCACTCAATCATACGATAATAGCCGACGTGAATCTGTAAAAGTGGGAATTCATTTTGCGATTCTGCGTTTTGTCTGACATACCTTTCTTTATTCTGACATCGTGAGTTTCATCTCCGGTTTGTGAGGAGAAAGACGGAATGCTTTCTTTTATATTTTCAGTCTTTCACGCCGAAACTAATGAAGAATAAGGGAGCGGATTATCTATCAATGATAAATAACCTTATCACCTTTCTAAATCGTAATATTTACGATTTACAATTACCAGGCATCGGTATATAATGAGTAGGAAGTTTGACAGGGTGGGGAGCCCTTCTGACCGGAAATGGCTACAGATCACCGGAATCGGAATTAATCTGTTTAAAGGTGGAGTTTTTATGCGAAAAAAATGGTTGTCGATTTTGATGCTTGGGTCGGTATTCACCCTCATATTGTCCGGTTGCGGCAAGAGTGGAAACGTTGGGGCTCCGTCAGGAAAAATGCAAGTGGTCACAAGTATTTATCCATTGGAGGATTTTACCGAGAAGATCGGGGGCTCCCACGTACAAGTGACCAATCTGGTTCCGCCGGGAGTGGAGCCGCACGATTACGATCTCAAGCCCCGGGATTTGATGCTGCTTAGCCAGTCTGATCTCTTCATCTATAACGGGGCGGGTCTTGACCCTTACGCGGAGAAGGTGAAACAGTCCCTGGATCCGGAGAAGACGGAAGTGGTCAATGCAACCCGGCACATTCGTTTATTATCCCCGGAGGAGGAAGGGAAGCAAGGAGATGGCCACTCGGGAAGTTCACGTGACCCGCATGTATGGCTGGATCCGGTGCTTGCCAAACAGGAAGCCTTGGCGATCCGCGACGCTCTGATTGCCAAAGATCCCAAACACCGTGCTGATTATGAGAAAAATTACGAGCAGCTGGCCCGGCGCTTTGACCGGTTGAATCAGGAATTCAAAGAGTTGGCCGATAAGGCGCCGCAGAAGGAGTTTGCCGTTTCCCACGCCGCTTTCGGTTATCTGGCCAAACGGTACGGACTCCATCAGCTGGCGGTTTCCGGACTTTCTCCGGAGGATGAACCGAGTCCGCGGGAGTTGGAACAAATTATTCAGCAGCTGCGGGCACACCATATTCATGTCATCCTGTTTGAGACGCTGGTGAGCGGGAAGATTGCGGAAGTGGTGAAGCGGGATGTAAAAGCAGAAGCGGGTGTGCTCAATCCGATCGAAGGACTGACAAAGGAGGAAAAAGCCCAGGGGAAAGATTATTTCTCCCTCATGGAGGAGAATAAGATAAATTTGGCCAAAGCTCTGGGCGTATCCCGATGAGAGAAAATGTGGTTGAAATCAAAAATCTCCATTATTCTTATGAGGAACAGGCAGTGTTGGACGGAATTGATTTGACGGTGAAACAAGGGGAGTTCCTTGGGATTGTCGGACCGAACGGTTCGGGAAAATCCACTCTGGTCAAATGCATTCTCGGTTTGTTGAAGCCGCAGGCAGGTGAGGTGCTCCTCTTCGGCCAGCCGGTTCGCACGCTCGGGGAACGTAGCCGAATCGGATACGTTTCGCAAAAATCGAACAGCTTTAACAGCGGATTCCCCGCGACGGTAAGAGAAGTGGTTGCTTCCGGGCTGTATGGTTCACTCGGATTATTTCGCCGCATGAAAAAGCAGGACTGGGAAAAGGTGGAGGAAGTGATTGCCCAAGTAGGGTTATCGGCGTTTCGGGATCAGAACATCGGCAAACTGTCCGGCGGGCAGCAGCAACGCGCCTTTATTGCCCGGGCATTGGTATCCGATCCCCGGCTGTTGGTGCTGGATGAGCCGACAGTGGGAATCGATGCCAAATCGACGGCACAGTTTTATGACCTGCTGGCCGTCTTGCACCGGGAGGAAGGATTGACTTTGCTCATGGTGACGCACGATCTCAGTGTCCTCTCTTCTCATGTCGACCGGGTGGCGTGCCTGAATAAACGGCTTACCTTCCACGGTCGGCCGGACGAATTTGAGCGCAAGCAAACAGAGATCTTGTCTGCCACTTACGGGCATGAGATCCAATTGGTCAGCCACGGACACTAAAAAGGTAAATTCAAAATTGGATAGGAGGGTAGTGCCGGGATCCGGGCACTCTTTTCGCTATGATTGAGATGCTGTTTCAGTTTGAATGGATGCGCAATGCATGGCTGGCGGGTGTTATGATCGGCTTGATTTCCCCGCTTGTCGGTGTTTACCTCGTGGTGAGGCGAATGTCCCTCATCGCCGATGCCTTGTCTCATGTCACTCTCTCGGGTGTGGCAGCCGGGCTGTTGCTGCAAAAGGATTTTGCCTGGGCCGGGTGGCTCAATCCGATTTATCTGGGCATGGTCTTTTCGGTGATCGGTTCCGTCTTTGTGGAACAACTGCGCCGTCTGTACCGCACCTTTCAGGAGATCGCCATTCCGATCATCCTCTCCGGCGGCGTCGGTTTGGGCGTTGTTCTGATCAGTGCGGCGAACGGGTTTAATGTTGACATCGCCGGTTACCTGTTCGGGAGCATTCTGGCGGTCGGCCGGCAGGAATTGCTGTTGATGGCGGTGGTCAGCGGCATTGTTCTTCTTTTTCTTCTTATCTTTTACAAGGAATTATTCGCACTTTCTTTTGATGAAGAACATGCATTCCTGACAGGGATTCCCCGCCGGTTGCTTAATTTCTTGTTTATCGTGGTGGTTGCCCTGGTGATCGCCGCTTCGATCCGCGTGGTCGGCATCCTGCTCGTTTCCGCTTTGATGACCATTCCGGTTGCTGCCAGTTTGCAGTTTACGAACAGTTTCCGCCAGACTTGTATTTGGTCGGTGATCTTTGCACAAATCGCTGTATTATGCGGCCTGTTTGCGGCTTACTATCTCAATTGGGCTTCGGGCGGAACAATCGTCCTTGTCTCCATCGTCATCTTTTTGCTCATTTTGCTCATCAAGAAATCGCTTTTTCTATTTCGACGCCGAAAAATAGGTTAAAATAGTAGCGAGAACCCAAGAGAGGATTAACACAGGGGCGAGATACATGAATTTGCAAAAAGCGCTGGACCTGCTGAAGGAAAAAGGATATAAGAACACCGGGAAACGGGAGACGATTTTAAATATCTTTGCCGAGCAGCAGCGGTATTTGACCGCCAAAGAAGTGCTCGACCTGATGCAAGCCGATTTTCCGGGACTCAGCTTTGATACGGTTTACCGCAATCTGGCCTTGTTTGAAGAGCTGGGCATTGTCGAAGCAACGGAATGGAACGGGGAGCGCCGCTACCGGTTTCATTGCGGCGGAGAGCATCATCATCACCATATTATCTGCACGGAATGCGGCAGAACGCGTACGATCCACCTCTGTCCGATGAATGCCATTCTCGGTAACCCGGAAAATTTTGCGATTACCGGTCACAAGTTTGAAATCTATGGAGTTTGTTCCGATTGCGCACCCGGAACATCCTCCGCCCGACACTAGCAGATGCAGCAGATGGCTGGCCGGAGAGGTCAGCTTTTTTATGGAGAAGGAGCGAACGACATCATGGATTATCAAACCTTTATGCGCGAAGCATTGGCAGAAGCAAAAAAAGCGGAAGAGATCGGGGAGGTGCCGATCGGTGCGGTCGTTGTCAGAAATGGTGAAGTGATCGGTCGCGGGCACAATTTGCGTGAGACGACCCATGATCCGACAGCGCATGCGGAGATCATCGCCATTCGTGAAGCGGCAGGGGCGGTCGGCGGATGGCGGTTGAATGACTGCGACTTGTACGTTACTTTGGAACCTTGCCCCATGTGTGCCGGGGCGATTCTCCAGGCGCGGATCGCCAACGTCATCTACGGGACAGCCGATCCGAAGGCGGGGTGTGCAGGAACTTTGATGAATCTGCTTGACGACGGGCGTTTTAATCACCAGACGGCGGTGGTTACCGATGTATTGCAGGAGGAGTGTGCTGCTCTCTTGTCCGATTTTTTCCGCAGGCTGCGGCAAAAACGAAAACTGGAGAAAGAAGCGGCACGGAATCGGACAAATGAGTAAAAATGGAACGGCCAATCCGGTATAATAAAAGAACCAGCACATGATGGAAGGGGGAAGAATCATTCGGCTGTTAAAGGATAACCGCATCCTGGTTTTGCTGATGGCGATTTTGGTCCCGCTGGCCGGGGAATTTAACATCCGGCCGTTCCATGACGACTACCGGGTCAGCTTCGGAATCCCCATCTTTTTCTTCTTTTTGTTCGTCATCCGCAAAATCCATCCGGTCATCTCCGGAGTGATTGTCGGGTTTGCCGTTCTCGTTCTGCGCATCTCCCTTGATTTTTTCAATTCGGTGCCGTTTGACTTTTTATTATCCGTACGAACTCATATTCCAGCCAGCATCTTTTATATCATTTATGGTCTTTTTTTTCATTTGGCGAAAATAAACCGTTTTCAACAGGAAGCCGAAGTGATCGGGTTTTTGGGGATGGGCGTGGAGATTGTCGCAAGTTTGAGCGAATTGGCATTGCGCCACTTTTTATCTGACGAACCGTTTTCCGTACCGATGGTCGGGAAGATTGTCCTGATTGCCTTTGTGCGCAACTTCTTTGTCCTCGGGGTGATCTTTAGCGTTTTTAAAGACAAAAAAGTGCAGGAAGATCAGAAAATCATGTTGGAATCCCATTTGTATGAAGTGAATATTCACCTGGAAAAGACGTTGCAATATGCTGATGAAATCACCAAGGACGGACAGGAGCTGTACCGGCGTCTGATGAGAATCGGGTCGGCTAGCGGTCATCCCGAAGTGATCCGCCATGCCCAGGATGTGCTGGGAATGGCCAAGAAAGTGCATGATATTAAACAGGATAATAAGCGGATCATCTCCATTCTGTCCAAGCTGCTGTCCAAAAAGAGCTCCCCGGACCGGATTCGGCTGGATGAACTCGGTTATATCGTCGTACGCGCCAATCAATACTATGCCGAAAAATTGAACAAAGAGATCCACATCTCTCTTGATACTGAAAATTGCGAACTATATATTGATGCGTTTACGGTTTTGTCCCTGATCAACAATTTGGTATCCAACAGCGTGGAAGCGATCGAAAAGAAAGGCATGATCCGCATTTCCCTTCGCCGCCGCAAGAACTGGCTGACCTTCACCATTGCGGACAATGGACCGGGCATCCAGGCCAAGCGGCTGCAACGCATATTTGAAGCGGGCTACACGACGAAACTCCTCGAGCGAAAAGATCCCTTTTCCGGACTGGGTTTATCTTACGTAAAAGAAGAAGTGCAAAAGCTGGGTGGGCGCATTGAAGTGAAAAGCTCCCCGGACCGGCGCGAAACGATTTTTACCATTCACTTGCCGGTTGAGCGGTTGTTAAGGGGGTGAGACGATGCGTTTTTATATCGTCGATGATGATAAAACCACCCGATGGATTTTGGCGGAAATTATTGAAGAAGGCGGTCTCGGAGAAGTGGTGGGTGAAGCGGAGAACGGTGCGCAGATCGACAGCAATCTGCTCAGGATGAAGCGGGTTGATATTCTTCTGATCGATCAGATGATGCCGGAGCGGGACGGCCTGGAAACGATACGGCAACTGCAGGATTTTCAAGGCAAAATCGTGATGATCTCCCAGTTCAGCAGCGAGGAGATCAAAGAAGAAGCGTATGCGCTCAAGATCGAATACTATATCACCAAACCGATTGTCCGAAATGAGGTAAACCGCATCCTGACCAATATTTGCGAGATGATCCGCAAAGAGGCTCTGATCCACAGCATTACCCAGGGGGTTCTGGGGTATCAGTCGGGCCGCCTGATGGAAGGGCAAAAAGGAAAACAGCCTGGACGAAGTCTGGCCGACGCGGGAAAAGCCATCTTGAAGGAACTGTCGATCAACAGCGAGAGCGGAAGTGCCGATCTGCTGGATATTCTGCGCATTCTTGAGCGGAATCAAGAACGGGCAGGGACGGAGTTTCCGATATTGAAGGCCCTGTTTCAGCAAGTGGCCGAGGAGCGGCTGGGCACCGCGAAAAAGGAGACCGAGATTGCCAAAGAAGTGAAGGCGATGGAGGCGCGCATCCGCCGGGCGATCATTCGGGCCATGCACTATATGGCCTATCTCGGCTCGGATGATTTTCACAATATTAACTTTGAGAACTATGCGCACCGCTACTTTGATCTGGAAGAGATTCATCGCCTGATCAAGGAAATGAAAAAGAGCAAAGGTGCGGTGAAAAGCAGCGAGATGAATCCACGGGTGCAGATGCGCAAATTTATCAGCAATCTGTATGAAGATGCCAGGATGATGGCGATGGAGTAAGCCTTTTCCCCGAGTGGGGAGAGGGCTGTTTTAATTTCATTTTCATTACTCGAAAAAGTGTGTCAAATTTTTGTACGTTTTTATAGGTTTTTGTAGGTTCATTTCTATAATAAAATTACCTTCTTCACCCCCGAAGAAGAAATGAGGGTGTTTTACACGAAGGGATGCCCCGTGAAACGGGAAGGTCTTTGGCGTGTACTTTTTATCGGCTTGGTCTTGGGAATGGCGGCGGAGCAGTATCTGAATCAACACCCTTCGGCTCAAGGCTGTATCATCACTTTGTGGGATTTTTCGTTTGAAATGTTGAAAACCATGGTATTGTCTGTTGTCGGCGTATTATATTGACCATTTTTTAACCTGATAAATACGAATATTCGGAGGTGCGCGTGTGAAACGGATTAGTCTGGCGTGGCAGATCCTGATCGGTTTGGTGCTTGGGATTGCAGTAGGAGCCGTCTTTTACGGGAATCCGGCTGTAGAAACCTATCTGCAGCCGGTGGGCGATATCTTTTTGCATCTGATTAAAATGATCGTCGTCCCGATTGTCTTCTCCACTTTGGTCGTCGGTGTTGCCGGGGTGGGGGATGTGAAGAAGCTGGGCAAGCTGGGCGGAAAAACGATTCTCTACTTTGAGATCATTACCACGATTGCGATCATCGTCGGCCTTCTCGTGGCCAATATCGTTCAGCCGGGTGACGGCGTGAATATGAAACAGCTGACGAAAACGGATATTCAGTCGTATGTGGATACGGCGAATCAGCAAAACACTCACAGCTTTGTCGACACCGTTGTCGGAATTGTACCGACAAATCCGTTTGCCGCCTTTGCCAATGGCGACATGCTGGCCGTCATCTTTTTCTCCGTCATGTTCGGTTTGGCCGTTGCCGCCATCGGGGAAAGAGGAAAGCCGGTGCTGGCCTTTTTCAAAGGGGCGTCGGATGCGATGTTCTGGGTGACCAACAAGGTGATGCGGTTTGCCCCGTTCGGCGTGTTTGCCCTGATCGGGGTGACCATTTCCAAGTTCGGCATTCACTCCCTGGTTCCGCTGCTGAAACTGGTGTTGTCCGTTTACGGAGCCATGATCTTGTTTGTCATCCTGATCCTTGGGCTCGTTGCCAAATTCGTCTGCAAGGTCAATCTGTGGACAATGATCAAAATCCTGAAAGACGAATTGATCCTGGCCTATTCCACCGCCAGTTCTGAAACCGTTCTCCCGCGCATCATGGAGAAAATGGAGAAATTCGGCTGTCCCAAATCGATCACTTCCTTTGTCATTCCGACCGGGTATTCGTTCAACCTGGACGGCTCCACCCTGTATCAGGCGCTGGCGGCTTTGTTTATCGCGCAGATGTACAATATCCATATGCCGATCGAAAAACAGATCATGCTCGTACTTGTCCTGATGCTAACCTCAAAAGGCATAGCCGGAGTTCCGGGCGTTTCCTTTGTCGTCTTGCTGGCAACCCTCGGTTCCGTGGGGATTCCCCTAGAAGGGCTCGCCTTTATCGCCGGTATCGACCGCATCCTTGATATGGGACGCACCGCCGTCAACGTTGTCGGCAACTCCCTTGCTGCAGTTGTCATCTCCACCTGGGAAAAACAATACGACCGGGAAAAGGGGAATGCCTACGCCCGAGGAGAAGGGGAAGCGGCGTAAGGAGCAAAGTGAAACCATTTCCCGCCACATTCTTCACCAAGGGAAAAAGGGCAAAAACTGTTTCTCCCCTGCCCTTTTTTCCTTGACTTTTTTTTATTTATCCTATAAAATGTTTTAGTGTCTGGTACTTCATATATATGGAGAGGTGTCCGAGTGGTCGAAGGAGGCGGTCTCGAAAACCGTTGTGCGGGGCAACTCGTACCGTGGGTTCGAATCCCACCCTCTCCGCCAAAACACAAGGGTTTCGCAAATGCGGAGCCCTTTTTGTTTTTCCGGAATCGGGGAACCTTCCGATGAACTTCTAATGTTAGTCAGCTAAAGTGTTTTGATTCGGAATATTGAAAAACCAAAATAAATGTTTATGCTTGGAGTAAAAACAAAGGAGTTGTTTTGATATGGCGTCCGTCTGTCACAAGACTATACCATCAGGTGAGATCTACTGACAGCGGACATTCTCGAACGTTGATTGTAGGGGCCTTGATATATCGCAATTTTCAATACAGATTACCGAACCTTCCTTCTCTGGAGAAATGGAGTTTTAAAGAGAAGGAACTTTTCGGAGAGGAGTCTGTGTTTAGAGAAAGGAGACAAAGGAGAGCTGGGAACCGCGTGAACGGGGCAGATGGGGCTGATGACCGGATCTGCCCCTTTTATCATCTTTAATCGGGAGCAGGAGAAGAAGTAAAGTCTGTGTAATCGTTTAAAAATGCAGTTGTGAAAAATAATTGAGCGTTTCACATCGCTCAATACCGGATCAGGCAGATTCGGAGTTTTTGTACGGGGGAATCAAATAGGATGAAATGAGGGATTGGAGTGTATCAGAAAATTGTTTGTACAGGATTTATTTATCATCAGGGAAAGACGCTTATTGTGGAGCGGTCTTCACGAGAAACTTTTTTGCCCGGATATTATGAGTTGCCCGGAGGACAGGTTAATTTTGGTGAAGACCCGGGTGATGCGCTGAAACGGGAATTTCGCGAAGAAGTGGATTTAAATGTTGAAGTCGTCAAGCCGTACAAAGTCTTTTCTTATCTTTCGGAGAACGGAAACAGACATACAGTGGAAGTCGTTTTTTTGGTTAGGCTTGCAGATGACCCGGCAAATATCCGATTAAGTGAAGATCATTCTGCATATCAGTGGATTTCCGAAAATGAGGTTCGGAATTATCTCATTAGCGAAGAGACCAAAGATTCAATTTTTCGGGGATTTAAAGCTGTGCCGCCTGAAATGGTCAGTCGCTGAATACCCAATCCCCTCCTGCATGGGGATTGGTATAATGGGAGGGAAAAGGGATAAACTGTAAATCTCTTAAAGCCAAGGGAGTTGAAACAAAAAATATAATAGAGTTAACGGATCGAAAGCGGGGGACTGGAGATGAACAAAAAAGACCAGCTTATTATGGGTTTCCGGGACTTGTTCAACAAGTATGTCTCGCTTAATAAGCCTAAGATGGAAGAAAGGCTTAAGGGTTATAAGCCTTCTGAAGTGCATTGCATCGAATACATCGGAAATCATGTGCATCCCAACGTGACCAAACTTGCGGAATCCCTTTATATGACCAGAGGTGCGATAAGCAAAATAACCAGGAAGCTTATTGAAAAAGGACTGATCGAGAGTTACCAGAGGCCGAATAACAAGAAGGAAATCTATTTCAGGCTTACTGAGCAGGGGAAGGAAATATATAAAATTCATAAAGAGCTTCACAAAGAGTTTCAAGAGCGGGATAAAGCTGTATTCGAGCAGATCACCGAGGAAGAATATGACAGTATGCTTCGCTTTGTGGAAAAATACAGAAGGCATTTAGATGAAGAAATAAAGAAACAGGGTGGCAGATAGTAGACAGGAATCAATTTCAATAATGAAAATGTAATCCAATCCCGGGCAGCCCAAGTCCATTAAGGAGCAGGCTGCCTTTTTATTGTTGTTTGATTGTTGACAAGGAAACAAAAACACGATAACCTGATTATGTTTCCTAGGAAATAATAATGCCTCGTTTAAGGAGGGGTTTTATGACGAAAGATCAGACAAAAGATAGAGGATTGCCAAAAGAAATTCTCATGGCCGCCTGGGCTATTGCATTGGGAGCAATTGCGCCAATGCTTGACTCAACCATGGTGAACATCGCCGTCGACCAACTGAGTAAGGAGTTCAACACAACTTTGGACACGATTCAGTGGGCCATTACAGGTTATGTGTTAGCCCTTGCGATGGCAGTTCCGCTATCTGGATGGCTTATGAACAAATTTAATGGAAAGAAGATCTACATCGGCACGGTTATCGCTTTTGGTGTCACTTCCGTTCTTGCCGGAATCAGTTGGGACATTTCCAGTTTCATTTTCCTCCGGATCCTCCAAGGATTCAGTGCCGGGATTATCACCCCGCTCATGTCCACACTCTTGGTTAAAACAGCGGGTCCGGAAAATCTGGGGAAGGTGATGGCGATTGTCAGCACGCCCATGATCTTCGGGCCGATTTTGGGACCTGTCATCGGGGGGCTCATCGTCCAGGGGGCATCATGGCAGTGGATTTTCTTCATCAACGTATTTATCGTTTTGATTGCTGCACCACTGATGATGAGAACGATTCCGGAATTTGAACCATTCAACAGAGACAGTAAACTCGATGTTTTTGGGATGATCAATTTGTCCTTGATGAGTGCGGCATTGATCTACGGGATTACGAAAGCGGCCGACCATGCATCATTTAACAATGGCGAAACAATCCGATGGATGGGTATTGGCCTTGTTTTGGCAGCAATTTACCTTGGATATAACCGAATCAGAAAGAATCAAACCGTGCTGCCGATGAATTTGTTTGCGCACAAGAGCTTCCTGGCATCAAGCATCGGTTTGTTCTTGGCGAATATTGCCGTCATGGGTCCCATGTTAATCCTTCCGTTGTTCTTCCAAAACTTCCGTCACTTCACGGCCATCGAAGCAGCGCTTGCGTTAATCCCTCAGGGACTCGGGATGCTCGTTACCAGGCCGTTCATCGGAAAAATGATTGATAAGGTCGGAGCCAAATATGTGGTTATGGTTAGCCTGGTTCTTTCGCTGATCGGATCTGTTCCGCTTATCTTTATCACTGATCAAACAAGCATGATTTGGATTTCTGTTGTACTGTTCATCCGTGGCACCAGTTTTGGGGGAATTATGCTCCCGTTGACGAGTGACGCTTATACTGGACTTGACAGCAGACAACTTCCGGAAGCAGGTGTGGGTATCAATATTATTGAAAATCTCGGTTCAAGCTTTGGTTCGGCTGTGATTGCAACTGTTGTCGCAACTGTCGTACAGGGATCACAACCGACGATTGCGAATGGATTGAAGGGTTATCATGCCGGATTCCTGGTTTCTGCAATGATCCTTGCCATCATCTTCATTCCGGGTCTGTTCCTCACAAATAAAAAGCGAAGTGAACAAAGGGTGACAAGTGGTGGGGATTCGGGCATAAAAAAAGATTGCCGGATCCAATCCTGATCAAATGGGGTGGTTCTTTGTGGGGGAGGTCTTGACCATTTGAATTCCCTCTATGTCATCGGGCGATTTCCCGCTTTTACATTGGCCCGAACGGGGATGGTGCTGCCGATTTCTGACAGATGTGAATTGTCGGACGCACGGGTGGGGAGCCAGCCTGCCGGCAGCAGGAGTTCCGCCCGTGCGGGACAGGAACGGGGATGAGACATCCCGTGTTGAATGTCATGAATCAAGCTTGCGGAGATTAGATTTGCCCTTGAATAGTCCGCTTCAAAGCATTCATATAGCCCAGATGAAGGCTTTCGTGCGAGTTTGTGAAACTAAAGAGCGCACCAACTGTTTCGATGTTGAGGTTGTTTGGGAAGTTCAGGGGTTTTTCCAGCTTTTCCTCCAACCGGTTGGAAAAGGCCTCTTTCAATTGTGCCGTTTGTTCCCGCAATTGGGAAGTTAATGTCTCCAGCGTCGGGACTTCCCCTGTCCAGTCAGACGGTTTGGTTCCGGGCCAGAAAAGTTCTTTATAGTTTGCGGGGAGACTTTCCAAACCGAAAAACACATCAGAGACGATCAGGATATGACCTGCATTCCAGCGAATGGTATTGTTGAATCCTTGCGGCATTTGGTCGGCGACTTCTTCTGAAGTTTCCTCCAGGAATTTCAGGATACGACCCCGTAACACGTCGAAATACCCAGTCACAAAGTGTTCCATCTTCATCCCACCTATAAGAGTTGTACTCATAATCAATAACAATTATAAAATATGAAAACGAGAACGGAAATAGAAGCTTGCTGTCGGCACCGCAGGGGATGATCGCCGGAAAAAACGCTGTTCCGAACGGAAAAAGAGACACCGTGGTCACAGTGTCTCATATTGTTGCAAAGGTTTTGATTTAAAGAACAACTGGCGTTTTCAGAACCCTTTCGGTGGCGCTCACTTCAATTACCGGGCCAAAGAGATTTTAACCAATTGATCATACTGGGGATCGGGGCATCGGTGTTTTGGGGTGTCGATTTTTGTGCAGCTAAATTATTGTTCACCAAATTCACATCGACCGCCTGATAAAAGGCGTTTCCGGTATCGGCGATTTCCCAGACTCCCAAGATCACGTGATAGCCGCTGCGGTCCGTCGGAACATTGCACGTATGCGTGACTGTATTTGGGGGACGTTTTCCGTCACCAGGGTAATAACAGAAAAGCTCAAGTTCATCACGGCTCAGGGGTTTGTTCGGATTCCATCCTTTCTTGGTGATGTAATATTTCCACTCTTTTGTGGCATGCGGCGCGGTCAGGTACCATTGGAAGGTGTTTTCACCCCCGTGGATGGTGACTTTCTGCCAGCGGCTCTCTGTTTGTACGTTCAGTTCCGGAAAGCGGCCGGTTCCGGCGAGTTGCCCGTCCGGCGGGCCGGATTGCGGAAATGATCCCGGTCCTTCGACGCTCTGGGGCTCCCACTGAATTTGTCCGCAGTTTGTGTTTACCCCCTGTTTGCACAAATAAGCCCGGCTTGCCGGCGACTCGATGTAACCGTGTGCGGAGGCACTGGCGGCAAATGTCATTGTGCCGGCACCAACCAACAACATCATGATGCAGGCAGTTAGCATTTTGGACCAGAAAACTGATTTTGCCATGGAAACAACCCTCCTGGTTTAAAATACAAAATATTCTATATATAATTATTCTAATTTATATTTGTAGAGTTGTCTATACAATTGAGCGGAAAGAACGGTGGAATGGGTTTTTGATGATTTAATTCATTTTTTGTAGATAAAAATACATCAGATAAGTTGAAATATTTGATTTTTATAAAAATTACCCCTATAATAAATCATGAGTCTGATAGGTTGTCTATACCAATACTTGATGTTTTTCTTCCGCATTTTCCGTAATTTCTCATTTTGTTTTACAGGGGTGGTTCTTGCGTGATTCGATTTAAACGGCTCCGTTTTGCTGCAGTTTGGAGGGCATTGCCGAAGATGTTTCCTGTTGCGGTGATCCTGACGCTTCTGCTCAGCATTTTGCCCGCAGGTGTTTTTGCCGCAGGTAATGCGGTCACGGTTACCACCAATCCTTCCCCCGTAAGCGGCGACGGTGTCGGGAATAAGCTTCTTATCGGTTACTGGCACAATTTTGACAATGGATCGGCAAATATTCGACTGCGAAATGTATCAACCAAATATGATGTCATCAATGTCGCTTTTGCCGAGCCGACGGGTGCAGCGCCCGGTGAGGTCGGATTTACGCCATACAATGCAACTCCGGAAGAGTTTAAGGCAGATATCGCCTACCTGAACAGCATCGGGAAAAAGGTGGTCATCTCGTTCGGAGGGGCCAATGGCCATATTCAGCTTAATGATGAGACGGCAAAACAAAACTTCATCAACTCGATGTCCAATCTGATTCAAACCTATGGCTTTAATGGAATTGATATTGATCTTGAGGGCGGTTCCTTATCCTTGGCCAGCGGCGATACGGATTTCCGCAATCCGAAAACACCGGCGATTGTCAATCTGATTTCGGCAGTCCGTACGCTTTGTGATCGTTTCGGATCCGATTTTATCCTGTCGATGGCACCGGAAACGGCTTATGTCCAGGGGGGATATACCGCCTACGGAGGGCCGTGGGGCGCCTACCTGCCTGTTATTTACGGGCTTCGGGACAAATTGACCTATATCAATGTTCAGCACTACAATTCAGGATCGATGACCGGTCTTGACGGACGGACTTATACACAGGGAACAGCTGATTTCCAGGTTGCGATGGCGGAGATGTTGTTGCACGGATTTCCTGTTGCCAACAATCCCAATAACATGTTTCCGGCCTTGAGGGAAGATCAGGTTGCGATCGGTCTCCCGGCGACGCAGGCAGCAGCGCCTTCGGGAGGTTATACGTCTCCGGCTGAGATCGAGAAAGCGCTAAATTATCTGGTCAAAGGCATTTCCTACGGCGGCAGCTACAAACTCAGGAAGCCGGAAGGATACCCCGGATTCAGAGGGGTCATGACCTGGTCGGTCAACTGGGATGCAGCCTCCGGGTCCGTTTTTTCCACCAGTGTACGCAATATTCTCGATTCCCTGAAGTGAGCGCCTCTTAAAAAAATGGGTCAAGGCAAAAGTTTTGCCCCAGCAGGCACCGGCATACCGTCGGTGTCTGTTTTTCATATGGATTTAGACAGTTTGAATCTGCTAAAATAATCGGAAATGGGGAGAAACTGTTTAAAGTAAACGAAATGTGATCACTAAGGGGATAAATCGCGAGTCATCATACAGAAATTTCTTTCTGTGCAGACGCAGACAGATGCATTGATTGATCGCGATATTCCAGGGGGAGTTACATGATCAGAAGATTATCCGAACGCGACCATGATAAGTGCCTTGAATTGCTTCGGCCCAAGTCCGCAGAAAATCTCTTTATCCTTGGCGATTTGGAGGCCTTTGGTTATGAACAGGAGTTTCAGAAGGTATGGGGCGATTTTGATGAAAATGGCCGTCTGCGTGCCGTTCTGCTTAAGTACAAAAGAAATTTCATTCCTTATGCCGCTTCCGGAAATTTTGATGCCGAAGGCTTTGCTTCCATTATCTCGGAAGATGGTGATTTTGGGTTATTGAGCGGCCTGAAATCAGTAACCAGCCGGGTTTATCCTTACATAAGCAGAAGATTGGTGAAGGAGCGGGAGTTGCATTATGCGAAATTGACAGGCGACACCGCCATGTTGAAAGATGATTATCGCGAAGTGAAACGCGCCGGTTTGCAGGACATCGGCAGAATCGGGGAACTGTACAGGCAAATCCCGGAATTCGTCGACGTGGGAACGGAGAAGGATCGGGAAACAAATATGAAGAAAGGGGTTTCGCGGACTTATTATATAGAGCGAAATGGAAAAATGGTATCGATTGCCTCAACTGCGGCGGAAAATTCGTTGTCGGCGATGGTAGTCGGAGTCGCCACATTGGACGGATATAAACGGCAAGGGCTGGCCTCCAAATGCATCGGTAAATTATGTCTCGATGTTTTGGCGGAAGGAAAAGAACTCTGCCTCTTTTACGATAACCCGGAGGCGGGGCGAATTTACCAAAGGATCGGGTTTAAGGAGATCGACCGTTGGATGATCTATCTATACTAGATGAACGGTCATGGGAAAATCAACGCTGGGAAACCTCTGCCGGCGTTGATTTTCCCGTTTTTTAAAAATGGATGAGGTAGCGGAAGTACAGATACAACTGCGCGATCAGCAGCGACAGCAGGGTCAGCGGAGCGCCGATTTTCAGGAAATCCCAATAACTGAATGCTTTTCCTTCCCGTTCGGCGATATTGGCGACGACGACGTTGGCTGAAGCTCCGATCAGCGTACCGTTGCCGCCAAGACAAGCTCCCAGGGCGAGCGACCACCATAAGGCGTTGATGGCAGGGGAATCGATGGACAGACCGAGGCTGTCCGCAATATCCCGGATCAGCGGGATCATGGTGGCGACAAAGGGAATATTGTCGATGGTAGCCGAAGCAAAGCCGGATCCCCATAGAATCAGCGCCGAGGTGAGAGGGATATCGCCATGGGTGAGATCGAGTGATTTGACGGCCAAATATTTGATCACCCCTACTTCCTGCAAGCCTCCAACCAGAGTGAACAGTCCGATGAAAAAGAAGATCGTGACCCAGTCGACTGAGTCCAGAGCTTCTTCCGCTTCTTCTTTGTTCAAGCCCACGATCATTAGGAGAGTGGCCCCGGTGATGGCGATGATCGAGGCTTCCAGGTGGATGACAGAATGCAGAAGAAAGGCGAGAATGGTCAGCCCCAGAATGATGAGCGATTTTCTCATCAGAGCCGGGTTTTTAATATAGTCGCTTTCATCCAGTTCCATCAGTTTTTGCACGTTTTTCCCCGGGATGGTCAGCTGTCGCCGATAGATCAGGTAAAGAACCAGGAGAGTGGCGATCATGATGATCAGTACGACGGGGGAGAGATGGAGCAGGAAGTCATTAAACGACAGATGTTTATTGGCCGACCCGATCATGATATTGGGCGGATCGCCGATCAGTGTGGCCGTACCGCCGATATTGGAAGCGAGAATTTCCGAGATTAAAAACGGGGTCGGGTTCAATTCGAGAATATTGGTGATGGCCAAGGTGACGGGAACCAGTAACAAAACGGTGGTCACATTGTCCAAAAAGGCCGAAGCGACCGCGGTGAAAACGGAAAGGATAATCAGGATGCGTACCGGATTTCCCTTGGCCGCCTTGGCCGATTTGATGGCAACATATTGGAAGATGCCGGTTTTGTTGACGATCCCTACGAGAATCATCATGCCGATCAATAGCGTAATGGTATTCCATTCAATATATTTTTCAAAAACCTGATCGAGGTTAAGGATTCCGAATACGATCAGCAGTGCACCGCCGAAGACGGCGATGGCCGACCGGCTGGCTTTTTCCGTGATAATAATGGCGTAGGTGATGAGGAAAATGGCAACGGCAAGTATGGTAGGATTCATTGCATCAATCATCCTTTCGCCCTGAAAAAGGGTCCTTTTTAGTTTTGCCAAAAACTCCCAATAAACATGCAAAAGGAGCCTGCTGGTGACAGGCTCCTCCAAAACATCGATCTTATTAAATTTAAAATAATTATATGCGAAAGATGAAAAGGTGTAAACAAAAAAGGGGATTCCGGTACAAAAGATGTTAAAATCCTAGGATAAGACTGCTTTGTTTTCCAATACTTCATTCACGTCTTTATAAGAGAGACCGTGTGCTTCGGCTACAGCTTTGCAAGTGAGTTCGCCGTTCACGGTGTTGAGTCCTTTGGCGATGGCGCGATTTTCCAGCGCAGCCCGTTTAAATCCTTTATTGGCGATTTGCAGTCCGTATGGTACGGTTACGTTGGACAAAGCCAATGTCGATGTACGGGCGACGGAGCCGGGGATGTTGGCCACGGCATAATGGACGACACCGTGTTTTTCGTATGTCGGATTACTGTGGGTGGTGATGCGGTCAATCGTTTCAATCGATCCGCCCTGGTCGATGGCTACGTCAACAATGACCGAGCCGGGTTTCATCGATTTTACCATATCTTCCGTTACCAGGCGTGGTGCACGGGCTCCGGGGATCAACACAGCGCCGATGAGCAGGTCTGCGCGTTTCACCGCTTCGGCCAGGTTGAAAGAGTTGGACATTAAGGTTTTCACTTGTCCGTGGAAGAGATCATCCAACTGGCGCAGACGGTCGGCGTTGATATCGAGGATGGTTACGCTTGCTCCCAAGCCCAAGGCCATTTTGGCGGCGTTTGTGCCTACGACGCCCCCGCCGACGATCACAACTTCTGCCGGCAGTACACCGGGTACACCGCCGAGGAGAACCCCTTTTCCGCCATTTGGTTTTTCAAGGAAGCGGGCGCCGATTTGAATCGACATGCGGCCGGCCACTTCGCTCATCGGGGTGAGGAGCGGAAGAGAACCGTTTTCCAACTGAATGGTTTCATAAGCGATCGCGTTTACTTTATTTTCGAGCAGGGCTTTGGTCAGCTCCGGTTCAGCGGCAAGATGGAGATACGTATACAAGGTTAATCCTTCGCGGAAATAGCCGTATTCTTCCGGAAGCGGTTCTTTTACTTTGATTACCATGTCGCCGGCCCAGGCTTCACGGGCGGTGGAGACGATTTTGGCACCGACGGCGATATAATCCTGGTCAGTAAAGCCGCTGCCGAGACCGGCTCCGGTTTCGATGTGAACCTCATGACCGTTGTTTATATAGGATGCGGCCCCGGCCGGTGTGAGTCCGACCCGGTTTTCGTTGTTTTTGATTTCTTTTGGTACTCCGATAATCACGGGTGTACCCCCCTTTACGGTGAATTTGGTTTTTAACCCCGAGTCAAGTGTAAAGGAAATTTGAAGCGATTCCATTAGACACAATGTCAAAAATAGAGGCGATTTATTGGACAATTCGCATGGGGGTGGTTAGCGTTGCACCTGGAACCGGTTCTGACGGTAAGGGATGTTTTAAACCGGCCTGTTTTTAAAAATGCGGAGGTGATCGCGGGAAAAAAAGGATTAAACCGCCGGATTCGCTGGGTACATATACTGGAGGTATCGGAGTTCGGCTCGTTGATCAACGGGGAAGAGATGATCTTGTCCACTGGGATAACCTTTCAATCCTCCGCGGCTTCTCCCGCGTCCTATTTAAAACGGTTGATTGATCAGAATGCTTCCTGCCTCTGTCTGGAATTCGGGTATTACTTTCACTCGGTTCCCCCGGACTTAATCGAGATTGCCGACCGGCATGATTTCCCGCTGATCATTTTTCGCGAGGAAATCCGCTTCGTCGATATCACGCAGGATTTGCATTCCATTATCATCAACCGGCATTATCACATGCTGCAAAACCTGGAAGCCCTTTCCCGCGAATTTCATCGCCTGACGCTGAAGCCGAACGGAACGTATAACATTTTGCACATGCTTTACGAAAAAACAAAGTCACCCATCATCTTTCTGCCCGTCAAGGGGAAACCTTTGCTCGTTCCGGAAAAAAATTCGCGGGAGCAGGAGGAGTTGTTTTGCTTTTTGCGTGAGCGGCTCAACATGAATGGGGGACCGGGCGAGCCGGAATCCCGTCCGCGCCGCTTTTCCTTCAGGGAGAAAAAAATCCTGGTGCAGCCGGTCAAGGCAATGGGGCAAATCTGGGCCCATATCGGCATGATCTGCAACCGCGAACCGCATCGTTATGATGATCTGATATTGGATTGGTCTTCCCTGGCGATTGCCCAGGATTTGCTGAGAAAGCGGTATATCGAGGAAAGGCGGCTGCACTTTGAACACGTGTGGGTGGATGATCTGTTGCAGCGGAGAATTGAAGAGGAGCAACTGCACAGCCATCTCGGCATGGAATATAACAAACTGAAGGGGCTTAACAGCATCGTCTGCCTGATTGAGTTCGGCCTTTCGCAAGAGCCGGAACCGCTCTGGGACTTGCACGAATTTATCCGCTACGATTTTTCGCTCATGACCCGCTCTGTTTTTGAACAGTACCATTTTCGCGTTTTCATCACTATGAACAACGGCTTGATCACCGTCATCGCCTTCGATCTTCGCCCGGATAAACCATGGAAAACAAGATTGCAGCAAGCAGTGAAACAGATCCAAAAAGCCGATTTGGACCGGAAGCAGGACCTTCAACTGAATATAGGGGTGGGAAGGCCCTATCCGGGCTTTACCGGCGTCCATCACAGCTATAAGGAAGCCAATCAGGTTTTGATGCTGAATTCGGAACATCGTGCCGGATTCCTTTTTCATGAAGAACTGGGCATCTTTCAACTGCTCCTGAATTTAAAAGACAGCGAAAATGTGCTGCCGGCCTTTGTCGAGAGGTATTTGGGGCCATTGATCGCCTATGACCGGGATAAGGGAAGCGATCTTCTCCATACGCTGAAAGTTTATCTCGATTATGATTGCTCCAAAAAGCTGGCGGCCGAGCATCTTTTTATCGCGCGACAGTCGCTTTACTACCGCCTGGAGAAGATCAAGGAACTGCTGGGAGAAGATGTGATGTCACCGGAAAATAAATTGGTCCTCAATGTTGCGTTGCGGGCCTGCAAGCTGCTGTATCCCGACCGCTTCAACAAAGACCGGGCGCATCTCCGGCAAACGGGGGAACACTGAAAGCAACAAGCAGGTGCGGATGAGATCGTCCGGTTTGTGAAGAAGCACACGTTTGCTGTTTTTACCGCGGTTTGCCAAAACACCGGAGATGCGGTTTCATCTGCTTTTTGTCTTGACGATTTGGACGCGTTGATCAGCCGTGTGGCCGGATCCGGCCTTCGTTCAATCGTTACAGGGAGATTGATGCTGATCCGGCCTTTGTTTTCCAATCCTGACTGAGGGATCGCTGGCCGCCTGATCGAGCACCCGTTGTTTTAAGTGCATGATCCAGTCCAATTCGTGTTCGATCTGCTTTTTTTGGAAGCGAACCACTTCCATAACGAACGGATTTTGTGAATGAGCGCTTTCGATTTGGTGAAAATGATTTCGTTCTTCTTTCAGCACATCCTCCCTCTTTTGCAGAATTTCAAATTGCATGTCGCGATCAAGCCGGTTGAACAAAGCCACTCTCACCATAAATTCGGCTTGGCTTGCGGCTAACTTATCAGGAAAATCGCGAATCATCTCACAAAAAATTTCTTCCCCGACATCGGTCAGGAGATAGATATGGCGTTTTGGTTTGCCCTCGGGCTTAACCACTTCCTTGGAGATCGCCCCCATTTCCAGGAAGCGGCGCAAAGCCGGGTACAACAAATTGTTATTGATTTCAAAAGACTCTCCTAACGCTTCTTGAATGTTTTTCTTTATTTCATATCCGTGCTTGGGGCCTGACAGAAGCTGTTCCAAAATGAGAAGCTCAACATACATTTGGGATCACCTTTTTATGAATTTTTTGCAATGGGGTTCCCCTTGCCTTGTATATATGTTAATTTAACATATGTAAGAGGTTGATCACAGGGGAGGGATTTTTGTGAACACGATGGATGAAACCATTCTCTTACATGAAATATCAAAGCTGAAATCAAAGCAGGAGCAATGGGAACCTTTTTCGTGGTATAAGGAGATGCGGGAGAAGCAGCCCGTTTATTACGATGCCGAGCAAGATGTCTGGAATGTGTTCTTATATGATCATGCCAAGCGCGTTTTGTTTGACCACCACCTTTTTTCCAACCGGAAAGAACGAAGTTTGATTCCTGTTCCCAGAAACAACAGCCGCACCAATCTCAACTTTTCAGATCCTCCGGAACATCGGAAACGACGTGCGCTCGTTGCCAAAGCGTTTACTCCCCGCAGTTTGCAAACATGGGCCCCCCGCATTCAGGCCATTGCCGATGAACTGATCGCTGAGATGGAAGGGCAAACGATTGTCGATATCGTTCAAAAGCTGGCAATTCCTCTTCCGGTGATTGTCATCGCCGATCTGCTGGGCGTCCCTTCCAAAGACCGTCAGTTGTTTAAAGCCTGGTCGGATATTCTCTTCCTCCCGTATGCAGCCGAAACCTATGATCACCTCATTGAACAAAAAGCCCGGGCCATGAAGGAGTTTCATGAATATCTGCATCCGATCGTGCAGGAAAAAAGGAAGAATCCGGCAGACGACATTATTTCGGATTTGATCCGTGTTGATTATGAGGATGAACCGTTGACTGATGAAGAGGTGGTCATGATCAGCAGGGGCCTGTTGGCCGCCGGGAATGAAACAACGACCACGCTGATCTCCAATGTGTTTTATTCCCTGTTGGTGGATTGTCCGGGCCTGTATCAGGAGCTGCGCAGCGACTTGTCTTTGGTTCCCAGGACGATTGAGGAAGTGTTGCGCTTCCGCTTTCCGATCGCCATGGATCGCAAGGTGGCACAGGATACCGATGTGTTTGGACACAAGATGAAGAAAGGGCAAATGGTTGTGGCCTGGATTGCTGCCGCCAACCGGGATGAATCCCAATTTGCCCGCGCGGAACAGTTTGACATCCATCGTGCAAACAATCAACAGCATCTCACATTTGGGGCAGGCCCGCATTTTTGTTTGGGTGCCCCGCTGGCCCGGATGGAAGCAAACATCGCTTTGACTACGTTTGTGAAGAAGTTTGCTGATATTCAACTGGTCGACGGATTTGAGGTCACGGAACATTTGGTTGAATCGGCCACAGGTCAATCTCTTAAAAGTTTCCCGATCCATTTGGTAACGCAATGAGGAAAGCGCACAAGGAATGTCCCCTCAAAACCCCGGATATGTGACTTCATTTCCAGTTCAGTATAAAAGATCATCTGCTTGCAGAAAAGAGACCCCCGGCCCTCTTGATCGGCCGGGTTTTCTTTTTATGCCCGTTAACCCTTTTATTTCCAAACAACCCTTTATTTTGCTCCTTTCTCCCTCTTTTTTCAGTTAATCCATCATAATAATCTAAAAATACAGACGGATGATACATAGGATTTTTGTTTATAATTTTAAAGAGTATTTTATTATATAAGATAAAAATAGATAGAATTGATTGTCGATGGCCAGAAGGGCACTGGTTCTTTGGCAGGGAGAAGGAGATGAAAACGAAGGGGGATTGTGTATATTCTTTTGTTTTTCAGTTTTGATCAATTGGCGAAATCAGTTTTGCGAAGCCGGGGAGAAATGGTGTCCAAAAATGTTCATAAGTTATTCGATTTTTATATTATAATTTTAATCGTAAAAATTTATAGTTTGATTCGATTGGTCATTCAGAGGGTCCGGAGCGGTGCAACTCATGTTTTACATTTCTGTGAAGTCGGTGGGGAGTTGCTGGTGGTTTGCTGAATTGGTCTAAAGTTCTCCATATGATTTCCTTTACAGTTTCTTTATAATGGTGTTAATTTATACAGGCATACGCGGGGCTAAAGGAGGTACTTCTGTGGCTTGGGACTTTCAGTTGTTTAAAGCGATTAACGGTTTGGCAGGACAGAATGCTCTTCTTGATTATCTGTTTATGGGATTGACAGAATTTGGTCCTTATCTGTATGTGCTTATTTTGGTCATCCTGCTTCTGCGTTCGTCCACCCGGATGACCGCGATTAACGGTTTTGCCACGGTTGCAGTTGCGATGGGGCTCAACTTCGTGATCGGGCTGATTTATAATCGCCAGCGCCCGTTTGTGGCTCATCCCCACGATGTACATTTGTTGCTCCAACATGATCCCAACGCATCGTTTCCAAGCGACCATACGACCGGAGCGATCTCGATTGCCGTTGCGCTTTGGGGTTATAACCGGAAGCTCGGCATTTCTCTGTTCATATTGGGGATTTTGATCGGATTCTCCCGCATTTGGGTGGGGCATCATTATCCGACGGATGTGCTGTCCGGAATCGTGGTCGGGACCTTGGTCGCTCTCTTTATCCGCTGGCTAGATCATAAGCTGTTCGGGCCGATTCCGGTGAAACGGAAAAAAACGGCATAATTTGGCACTGGTGAAATGTTCAGCTTCCATTTTGGAAAGCATGGGCAAAATGCGGGAGTGGCGTCCCGCGGCTGACGTTTGAAACGTTGGTGACAAGGGGACATCACAAGCCGCTCGGCCATGCACTCCAAAGAAAAGGATTCTTGCTTCAATTTCGCAAGAATCCTTTTTTCTTTCATCAGCAATTCCGATGTAATCTTCGCTTGAACCATTGTGAATGACTAACACATTTTGATGTCCTGATCTTTTCGCTCATGAGGTCATAAAATGGCTTGATCTTTCGAATAAATAAATGATGCCAACCAAATTCTGTTTCCCCAGGAATAAATAAAGTTGCCCGATTTACACCGGGCAGCTCTTTTTTTGTATCAAAACAAGGGCTTGGAAGCCGCGCAGATACACGAAAAATAGTACCGGATATTCCGCGGTTTGAAATGGGGCATGCAAATCGAAGAATCTAAAAGAGTTATCGTTTCTTCGGACATTAAAAAATAATGCCTGTTAATAGATAATTTTATGTATGATCCAGGAAAGAGGCAGCAAGATCCCCCAAACCAAACAAACCTTCTTAGAGAAGCTCCTGACACCGGGAACTGCTACATCCTTGAACGGGGTCGGCGATCTGCGCACCAGCGTGGGGTAGGCGTGATAAAGATGACCAAGCAACATAATGAAGATAGTGGCCAGAATATATGATGAATCATCTTCGGTTAAGAAGTAACCCAAGAGCAGAAAAGCAGCAACGATGCTGACGATGGCACAGTTTATTTTTAATATCTTAAAGCCCTTCTGTCTTTTCTCTTCAGTATCACCACGGATAAGCTGATACTCAATATAACCAGATACTGCAAAAGGCTGGGAGAAAACAAATAGAATAAAAACACAGGCAACTATCACATCCATATTTATGATTAACACTCCTCCATATACCATCGAACCCGGCGATTTCAACGTTCTGCTATATTTCCATTCATTCCCGATTGGCATTGAATGGATCAGCTGATTTTCCTGTGATTTTCAAAAATTTGTCCATGAGAGGGCCCCGTAACTCTCTTGCAAACTTAATGGAAACGACAACGGCAGTATTAATATTACAGTTGCCGTTCATACTTGGCTACACTGGAAAGCAAGCGGGTGATTCCGGCGGGTTGAGATCATTGTGTTTGTTGATAATCATGAGTTCCGGATAAATGACAACTGTATGCGCGCTTAAAAAGATATAAAAAAGAACCGGAGATCGGAACCGGTTCGTCATAACGGAATCAATTGCCATCCGTTTTCGGTGCTCACTTTTTCTGCTTGGGTGGATAACACCATCTGCTCCAGGGCTGTCAGGGGCTGAACGCTGCTCTTCAGCAGAAGGCGTCTGGCGATCAGAACGTTATCCATTGCGGTGATCAAGGAAGAAGCGGGTTTCAGATAAGTTTGTTCCTGCACCTTTTTCTGCCAGGGGACGAAGACGGGATCCGTTTGCCCGATCTGATTGTTCAACAATTCGCGCAGCCACAGGAGCAGCAGGTCAAGTACCAGCGGCAACCGGTTGTTTGCCAGTTCATCCGTCAGCCATGGTTGCGACAGGGTGAGATACGCGTCGGATTTTCCGGACAGAATGGATTGGCTCCACTGGATTACCTTCTGGCAGAGAGCAGGGAATGTATCTGGTTCCGCTTCATAAAGCCGGGCGGATTCCTCCGGCAGATAAGACAGAATGCGGGCCGCGTCCGGGGCGATTCCCTTGTCCAAAAGTTCGCTTTCCTTTTCTTTCGGGGGAAGCTCCGCAAACCGTACATGCTGGCAACGGGATAAAATCGTCGGCAATATGGCTTGCATATTTTCTGTCACCAGGATTGCCGCCATCGGGGAGACCGGTTCTTCCAAAAATTTGAGCAGGCTGTTTGCTGCTTCCTGCCGCATCCGGTCAGCCTGCTCCAGGATCACCACCCGTGTTGTCCCGGGCGGGGCGCTGTAGCGGAAACGCTTTTGCAGCGCGCGCAATTGATCGATTTTGATTAAGGATCCTTCCGGTTTTAAGGTGACGACATCGGGGTGATTCCCGTGCTCCACCTTCAGGCAGGAGGGACAGCGGCCGCAGGCATCGTATTCCTCCGGCTGTTCGCAGTTGAGTGCCTTGGCGAACTGGAGTGCCATCGCCCTTTTGCCCGTCCCGCTCGGACCGAAAAAACAATAGGCATGGGCCACGCGGCCTTTGGCGATCGCCTGCAATAAAAAACGGGCTGCCTGGGGTTGTTTTTTGAGTTGCCTCAGAGACAATCCGATCACCTTCTGTGAAATTTCCTTTTAAGCTTTATTATAAAGAAGGGTGCGGCCTGATTCAAAAAATGGGCCGGAGAACTTTTTCCTTCCCGTTGTGCAAACATCTGTTTTGTGTTATGATGGAGTCACCGCGCTAGATGGGGAGCTGGCGGTGCCCTGTTACCCGTAATCCGCCTTAACGGGGTTGAATTCCTATCCGAGGCGCATTTTGTGCGAGGTTTGGCCTGAATCGCCGGTGTTGACGATTGGGTCCTGCGCAACGAGAGCTTCTGAACCGTGTCAGGTCCTGACGGAAGCAGCACTAAGGAAGAATTCCCGTGTGCCGCAGGGGTGCCTGATCCGAGTCGTAGGTTCAGGGTCCGCTCGGGCAAAATGCGTCGGAGATAGGTGCGCGGTTACATAGGTGAGATAAAGAAACCGATGCTTGTATTCCGCAGGCGTCGGTTTTTTGTTTTGAGGGCCGAAACGGTTGTTTTTTCACCCTGGCACTCTGTTTGGATGTTTTTGGAAAATTTTCTTGTCGGAGAAGGAAGAAAAAGGAGAAAGGCGAATAAAGAATTAGAAATATTTGTGAAGATTGGTTTGGTAGGTATGTGGTTTTTGATTTGAGGAGGTGAATAAGTGCCCGCACGTTTCGTTCCCGCGAAAGGAACGTGATTTGTCGAGAGTTTGGATGATCGCGGGTCAGCACTGTAGATTGGCAGCCATTCTTCCGGCGTATTGTCCGACCCCAAACTCGTTGCTGCGATTTGAAGCGAGAGGATGGAAAAGGGAAGCTACGATGTGGCGGTGCGATTATGATTAATATGAACATAAAGCAAATAGCAGGGAATGAGGATCACCAGTCTTGCCATTTGTATACATTTTATCCTGTAACACCATTTGAACGGTTGGCCGCCCAACTATTTGGACACATCCATCTGGGAGTGGTATTGCTTGACGACGGTTTAAACGTGATGGAGATGAATTTGGCGGCAAGCGAGCTGTTGAGTTGTGACCGGGCAAAGGTATTGTACCGTTCTTTCCAGGAAGTGATTACCCGGTCGGAGATCAGCCACCGGCAACGGGAACGTTTGCTTTCAATGTTGCTGGCCAAGGGGGATGAACCGCGTCAGGCGGAAGTGGAGTGGAACGGAAATGAAGAAATTCGCTATCTGTTCCTGAGAATTCAAGGCTTTGATGATGGTGAGAGTGGATTAAAAGGGAAAATGGTGGTTATAGAGGATGTGACGGAAAAACGTTCCTTGTCACTGCAGGTAAGGCGCAACAATCGTTTAGCGACCGTTGGACAAATCGCAGCTGGAACCGCACATGAGATTCGCAATCCGTTAACAGCGATCAAGGGGTTTTTGCAAGTGATAGGGCACAAATTAAAGGAAAACGGGCAGCAGAAGGAACATGGCTATATCGATATCATGTTGAAAGAGATCAGCCGCATCAGCAATCTGGTCGGGGAATTTCTGATGCTCAGCAAGCCCCGTCCCGCAGATTTGCGTGCCATCAGCGTATCCAAGGTGTTGAAAGAAATTTTGCCCATCATCAAAAATGAGGCTCTCCTCCATAACGTCGATGTAGTGATTGAACGACGCCTGTCATCGATTCCGCTGGTGATTGCCGATGGAGAAATGTTGAAACAGGTTTTCCTCAATCTGTGCAAAAACGCAATCGAAGCGATGAACAAAGGAGGACGGCTGACGATCAGCATGTATACTGATGAGGCGGAACAGACGATGGCAGTGGAGATTGCCGATGAGGGCCCGGGAATTCCCGGACATATTTTGGAGAAGGTGTTTCAACCCTTTTTTACGACAAAAGAAAACGGAACCGGACTTGGGCTCCCGATCTGCAGACAGATTCTCCATGAGATCGGAGGGGAGATCGAAGTCGATTCCGATGAAAAAGGGACGGTAGCAAAAGTCACCCTTCCCCTGGTGAGTTCGAGAGTTTACGCTGATAGCTGATGATTTAGGGAAGGGAGAGCGAGAGCGTGAATGGAAAACATGACGAAAGGGCATGAAGAGAAAGGGAAGAAGCGGGAATATCGCTTTTTTTCCTTCACTTCATGCCCGGTTTCTTTTTCTGTAACGTTTGTTGTAGCCGGGTTGTGTTTCTTCCCTTTCCGGTTTTGAAAAATGTTGCATCCACGGGTTATGCCGAACACGGGAATGTTCCCGGGCTTATCCGAACATCAGCCGTTCGATCATCGGGATGAAAAATTGAATCAGCGGTCCGCACAGGAACGTGAAAATCACTGTTCCGAGCCCGACCGGCCCTTCAAGGACGATGGCGAAGGCGAGTGCGATCACTTCCCCGATCGTCTTGGAAACCATCAGGCTGAAGCCAAAGCGCTGATGCAGGGCATACATGAACTGGTCAACCGGGGTGAGGGCAAATCGGGCCTGGACATAAGTGGACATTCCGAAGGTGGTAAACAGGAGACCTGCCCAAAAGACCAGCACCTGCTGCACCGGATTGTCCGGATTTACCCCCCAGTGATTGAGCAGACCGAGCCAAAAATCGATGCAAAATCCGAGGATGAAAACAGTAATCAAGGAAAAAAAATCAGGTTTGCTGCTTGTGAGGAATGAATTGAGCAGGATCAGGAAAATGCCGATGACGATCAGCCACGAACCCACTGTCAAACCAAAGCGGTTGGACATTCCCACATAAAAGCCATCCCACGACCCCGTCCCCAGATGGGAGCGAATCATCAGCGAGATGCCGAATGATTTGATGACCAGTCCGCTCAAATAGGCTATCAATCTCAAATTTTTATTATCCATAGCAGCATGACCAACCTTAACCAGACTCTTCTAGAAATGGATATGTACAAGTTCTTCAAGATAGAAGCCCTTTTTCTCTTGTTCGTGAAAGTGTGAAATGGAGTTGCATGCCGGGGGTGTGCCTTTTTTCCCCGATTTCCCGATGACCGGACAGTTTGCTCCTCTCCCGCCTGACTTTTATCGACAGGTCATGACGAGCATCCGCTTGCGTGATGGGTTTGTTTCTTTTGGAAAAAAGAATTTCAGTGTAGTATGATAATAAAGACCATTAATCAACCCCGAATGGGGAAGGCTGGAGTGTTGGGTGTGTCCTATCGAGCCTTATACCGAGTATGGAGACCGCAACGCTTTGAGGATCTGGTCGGTCAGGAGCATGTGACCAAAACGCTGATGAACGCATTGAGGGAACAGCATTTATCCCATGCTTATCTCTTTCACGGGCCGCGCGGCACCGGAAAAACGAGTGCGGCCAAGATTCTGGCGAAAGCGGTGAACTGTGAACACGGGCCGGCTCCTGAACCCTGCAATGAATGCGAGGCATGCAGGCGGATAACTGAAGGAGCCATCATGGATGTTGTTGAAATCGATGCCGCATCCAATCGCGGTGTTGATGAAATAAGGGATTTGCGGGACAAGGTAAAATTTGCTCCCACAGAAGTACGATATAAAGTGTATATTATTGATGAAGTTCACATGTTGACGACCGAGGCGTTTAATGCCCTTCTGAAAACCCTGGAAGAACCTCCGCCCCATGTGATCTTCATTCTCGCAACCACGGAGCCGCATAAACTCCCTCCGACCATCATTTCCCGCTGCCAGCGTTTTTCTTTTCGGCGTTTTTCCTTTGAACAGATTGTCAGCCGCATGAAATTCATTTGTGAATCGATGGGGATTCCGTATGAAAACGGTGCGCTGTTGGCAATCGCGCGTGCGGCGGATGGCGGGATGAGGGATGCGCTGAGCCTTCTGGATCAAGTTTTGGCATTCAGCGGGGAACGTCTGGATGAGCAAGCGGTGATTCAGGTGACCGGAGCGGCCCCGAAAGAAATAATGTTTCGCATCCTGGAAGATCTGGAGCAGGAAAATCCGGCATCAGCCCTGAAACGCCTGGAAAAAGCGATTGCCTCGGGAATGGAGCCGGAAAAACTGATACAGGATCTCATTCATACTTGTCGTGATATGCTGTTGTACCTTACTGCTCCTGATCTGGATGAAATCAGTTACTTCGCCGCTGACCCGCATGCATCGGATCTGGCTAAGCGCCTGGGTTCTGACCGCATTTCCGAAATGATGGACCAATTGATTCATTATCAGCAGCAGATCAAATGGGTGGCCCATCCGCGGATCTTGTTGGAAATGGCGTTTGTCCGTTTGAGTGCGCGCCGGAAAAAGCAAGAGCTGGCAGAAGTGCCTGCAGTGGAAAAATTGGAGCAGCGGATGAAGCAGCTGGAGGCCATGTTGGAGAGATTGAAAAACGCACCTCCTGAGCCGGTGCCAAAGGGAAACAGGGAAAGCGGCAAGGGGGCCGATGCCGGCGAAAAATCCCGTTCCCAGGCTGCGTCGGTTCCTTTGGGCGGAAATTGGGCGGAACAGCTTTCCGATGCGTCTTTTGCCCAGATCAAAAAGGTGTGGCCGGAGCTCCTGCATCGCGTCAAAAAAGAAAAAATCACGGTTCATGCCTGGCTGATCAACGGCGATCCGGTTGCTGCGACGCGGGATACGGTGATTCTCGCCTTCAAAAGCAAAATACATCGCGAAGCAATAGAGAAAGAGAGCAACAGGGAACTGATCGAAACCATTCTGTCGCAGATGACGGGAACCGCATACCGCCTCAAACCGGTGATGCTGGCTGATTGGAAAGCGATGAAAGCGCATGTGAAAAATGCTCCGGAAGGAGAACAGGCTTCGGCCTTGGAAGTTCCACAGGATGAAGATGTCGTTCGCAAAGCGATCGCGTTGTTTGGGGAAGATGTAGTGAAAATTATCAAATGAATGTATGGGAGGCGAATCATGATGATGCGCAACATGAATCAGATGATGAAACAAGTGAAAAAAATGCAGCAAGAAATGGCCAAGGCACAGCAGGAACTGGAGCAGAAAGAAGTGGAGGGGACAGCCGGCGGCGGTGTGGTCAAAGTGAAAATGAACGGACATAAACAGCTCATGGCTGTGGAAATCGCTCCGGATGTTGTCGACCCGGATGATGTGGAGATGCTGCAAGACCTGATTACAGCTGCCTTTAATGAAGCTATGAAAAAAGTTGATGAGCTGGTTGCCAAAGATCTTGGCAAATTTGCCGGCGGTTTGAACATACCCGGTTTATTCTGACGGTCATGCTAGGGGTGGCGAATCTTGTATGTGCCTGAACCGATATCGAAGCTGATTGAGGGATTTATGCGCTTGCCCGGGATCGGGCCCAAAACCGCACAGCGATTGGCTTTCTATGTGCTAACCATGGAAGAGGATGACGTATTGGATCTGTCAAAGGCGCTGATGCGGGCGAAACGGGATTTGCACCAGTGTTCCCTCTGCGGCAATATCACAGACCAGGATCCCTGCTATATCTGTTCCGATAAGGGACGGGACCGTTCCGTCATCTGTGTGGTGCAGGATACGAAAGATCTGATGGCGATGGAACGGACGAGGGAATATAACGGTTTGTACCATGTTTTGCATGGAGCCATTTCCCCGATTGAAGGGGTCGGCCCGGAAGATCTGAGGATTCCCGATCTGTTAAAACGCCTGGAGGATGAAACGGTACAGGAATTGATCCTGGCGACCAATCCCAATATTGAGGGAGAAGCGACGGCCATGTATCTCTCCCGCCTGATTAAACCGTTTGGGTTAAAAGTAACGCGAATTGCCCATGGTCTCCCGGTCGGCGGAGATTTGGAGTATGCTGATGAGGTGACTCTGACCAAAGCGCTGGAAGGAAGACGGGAGGTTTAATTTGTCCTTCTGCCGCATATGTATGAAAGCGACACTCTTTAAATCGAGATGTGTCGCTTTTTTACTTTTGTTTAAGCGGGTGGAAATATGGGATTTCGCTATTGGACGGGTCGGTTTCGGAACGGGCTGGCATGGGTGTTGTGCGGATGTTTTTTCATGATGATTCCTTTGCAATTTGCCACGATGGATTGGGTGCATACGGAAAAAGGGACGTGGATGATTTTGCCGGGGCAACCGGACACCCCTTTTTTGCTGTTAATGTATTTTTTCTATTCGGTGACTTCGTTCTTTGGAGTCATTCTCTTTCTCCTTTTGGGATTTTTGACGCGTTTTGAACGGGAACGACGCGCCGGACAAAGCGCGATCAGCGCGATGGATATCGCTTATTTTACCGCCTGGATTGAAGTCTCCTCGCTGATTTCTTCAGTATCGGTCTCCCTCTGGCCGGTTTCCTGGCAGCAGCATTTAAACGAACTCCTCTTTCCATATCTTCCGTTTGTTTTCATGCTGATGGGCACGTGTCTCCTTTTTCGGGGATGGTATGCGGAGATTGGCTTAACCCGCCCTCATCCGGGATTTTGGCGGACGATGCCATTGGTTTTGGCGGGCATTTATCTGCTGGTGTTTTTCGTAATGGATCAATGGATCACGGAACCAGTCGCTCATTTTTTTTCGCTGGAATTATCATCATGGCGGGAGGACAGCATCAGTCAGGGAATTCATCACGCAGGGCAAATGGGATGGTACGGACTGGCCCTGCAATGGGGGATGGTTGGCTTGATCGGGCCGTTGGCGGAGGAAATTTTCTTTCGCGGCCTCCTGCAGAGCTGTATTGGAAAAGCGATCGGAGCTTGGGGAGGTCTTTTTCTTTCGGCCGGAATCTTTGCCTTGTTTCACCTGGATGTGACGCTGTTTGTGCCGCTCTTTTTGCTGGGGCTCATTTTGGGAGGGCTCCGGCAGTGGACCGGTCAGCTGTGGGCTCCGATTTTGTTCCATATCTTAAATAACACGGTCTCTGTCATGTTTGATTATTTCACCCATGCTTAGCATAAATTCTCTCTTGGGCTCGTACAGATAAAAGTAGCTTGTACCCTTTTTGATACCGGGGAGGGAGCGAGATGCTGGAAGCGAAGTGGTGGATTTTATTGGCCGCCGCAGGACTTGTTTTTTTTATGGCGGTAAGCCGTTCGGTAAAAGAACCGCTCAAATGGATTTGGCTGGGTCTGTTATACACCGTGATGGGTGGAATTGTTCTGTTTGTGGTTAATTTTTTTGGACAAACATTTCATTTCCATTTGGCGATTAATCCGGTTACCGCCTTTATTACGGGTTTTCTTGGCATTCCCGGCCTGCTCTATCTCGCGGCCGTAAAAATGATTTTGCTTTAGATAAAAATAATAAAAAAGGTGTTGACTCTGATTTTGGTTTATGCTAGTATAAACCTTGTCGCTGATGAGCGGCGCAAATGAAAAAACAACAATGTGTTCCTTGAAAACTAAAGAGTGAAGCATGACCTGTTGATTCTTTTTGAGCTAGATCTTTATCGGAGAGTTTGATCCTGGCTCAGGATGAACGCTGGCGGCGTGCCTAATACATGCAAGTCGTGCGGGGGAAGATCCTTCGGGATCGGACCCAGCGGCGAACGGGTGAGTAACACGTGGGCAACCTGCCCGCAAGACGGGGATAACTCCGGGAAACCGGTGCTAATACCCGATAATCCCGGCTCCCGCA